>DASYWB010000270.1:0-5223 GCA_035936495.1 Thermomicrobiales bacterium | reverse complement strand
ACACTCCACCATGGGGCCGTCGCCATCGCGGCGATCACCTCCTGCACCAACACGTCGAACCCCTCGGTGATGGTCGGAGCTGGACTATTGGCAAAGCGCGCGGTCGAGCGCGGGCTGCGCGTGCCACCGTTCGTGAAGACGAGCATGGCGCCCGGTTCCCAAGTCGTGACCCGCTACTTGGAAAAGGCGGATCTTCTGCCCTATCTGGAAGCTCTTGGATTCCACGTCGTGGGTTACGGCTGCACGACCTGCATTGGCAACAGCGGCCCGTTGCCGGAACCGGTGGCCGAGGCGGTGGATGCCAATCAGCTGGTCGTCGCCGCGGTCCTCTCCGGCAACCGTAACTTCGAGGGGCGCATCCATTCGCAGGTCCGGGCCAGTTTCCTCGCGTCCCCACCGCTGGTCGTTGCCTACGCGATCGCGGGGAGCGTCGACATCGACCTCAATAACGATCCGCTCGGTCACGACCCGAACGGAAAGGCGGTCTACCTCAAGGACCTCTGGCCAAGCCAGGAAGACGTCAACCAAGCCATCAGGGAGTCGCTGGACCCCAACATGTTCCGCGAGGAATACGAGACCGTCTTCGAGGGCGATGAGCACTGGCAAGGTCTCCCCATTCCGGAGGGGAACCTCTACGCCTGGGACGAGGACAGCACCTATATTCAAGACCCGCCGTTCTTCCAGGACCTCTCACCGGAACCCAGTCCCCTGACTGACATCATGGGGGCGCGGGTCCTGGCCCTGCTCGGGGACTCGGTCACGACTGACCATATCTCGCCCGCCGGGTCGATCGCCCGCACGAGTCCGGCGGGGACCTACCTGATGGAGCACGGCGTCAAGCCTCACGAGTTCAATTCCTACGGCTCTCGGCGCGGTAATCATGAGGTCATGGTGCGCGGTACGTTTGCGAACATCCGCCTCCGAAACCAACTCACCCCCGGCAAGGAAGGGAATCACACCCTGCACCTGCCAAGCGGCGACGAGACGACGATCTACGACGCGGCCATGCGTTACATGGCCGAAGGCACACCGCTGCTCATCATCGCCGGCAAGGAGTATGGAGCCGGTTCTTCCCGCGACTGGGCCGCCAAGGGCACGCTGCTGCTCGGCGTACGCGCGGTGATCACCGAGAGCTACGAGCGCATCCATCGCAGCAATCTCGTCGGCATGGGCGTCCTGCCACTCCAGTTTCTACCCGGCGAAAATGCCGAAAGCCTCGGCCTGACCGGCCGTGAGACATTTGATATGAGCGGCATCGCCGGCGGGCTCACGCCACGCTCGCGGGTGCAGATCCAGGCTAAAGGAGAAGATGGCGCATCTCAGGAGTTCGAGGCTATCGTACGTATCGATAGCCCGGTCGAGGTTCGCTACTATCAGCACGGTGGCATCCTGCCGACGGTCTTACGCCGGCTGATGGGGGGTCAGACCGAGGCCTAGGGCCGGGAGACGATGCCCATGATTCCGGAGTGCGACACGGCGGTCCGCGGCGAGTCACGGGCGCTCCACGCGCGCTTTTCATAGGACGGGCAAATGAACGGGAGCACCGAGGCGGCGCACGACTACCGCGTCGTCCTCGACGCCTTTGCCGACGCCGTTATCGCGGCCAACGGCGAGGGGCGGGTCGTCTATGTCAATCATGCCGCCGAAATCCTCCTCGGCTGGACGGCGGAGGAGCTAGTCGACCAGCCGCTGACGGTGATCCAACCAGCCCGGATGCGGGAGCTCCACGCGGCTGGCTTTGCCCGGTTCATCACCACCCGCGTCCCGAAGTTGATCGGCCAGCCCGTCCGCCTTCCCGCCCTCCGGCGGGATGGCACCGAGATCGACATCGAGCTTGCCCTCTCCGTCGTCGACGTTGAGTCGTCGGTGCCCGGCGATGAGGGCAACGGCCTCCTCTTCGTCGCCGCGCTACGGGACTTGAGCGACCGCATTGAACTCGAGCGGCAGATCGCCATCACCCGCTACCTGCGCGCCACGAACGAGGCAGCGGCACGGCTCGCTGGCCAGCCTGACTCGCACGCGGTACTCCGGACTGCTGTTGAGACACTGAACCGGGACTACGACGCCGCGCTGGCCCAAGCCTGGCTCTTCGAGCCGCGGACGCACTCCCTACGCCTGCAGGCAAGCGCCGGGCTCTCGGCCAACATCGGGAGCGACCGCATCGACCTCGACACGGAGACAGGCATGGTTGGCGAGGTGGCCCGGACCCGTCAACCCTTCACCCGAAACAATCGCTCCGGTGATCTCAGGTTCGACACGGCCTGGGCCGTCGATGAAGGGATCGCCGGGGTCGCGATCTTTCCACTGCTCACCGCTGATGAGCTCCACGGGGTCTTAGCCTATTTTTCTCGCCAGGTGCTGCCCGATGAAGTGATCGAGACACTGGCCAACTTCGCCGCGCTCACGGCCGCATCCCTCGCCGGGATCGAACGGCTCGAGCGGGCGCGAGTGGCCCGCGCCGATGCCGAGCGGGCGGAACAGCGGGCGGCGTATTTAGCCGAGGCCAGCACGGCACTCGGTGGCTCATTGAACTCGAACGAAACACTCCACCGGCTAGCCCAACTCGCGGTACCCATGCTCGGCGAGTGGAGCATGTTGGATGCCCTCGATCCCAAGACCGGCGCGGTCCGCCGCATCGCCAGCGAGTCCGTCACCATCCCGACATACGGTGGCGGTACGGACCCTTCGGTGGCTATCACCGCCGCGCTCGGGGTGCTATCCGACCCTTTGCCGGTCATCCAGTCCGGCAAGCCAGAGCTCGTCACGCAGCTTGACGCGAATGGCGCGGGCAAGGGAAGCCGCGCCCAGATCACCTCGTACCTCCGCGTTCCACTCCGGTTCCGGGGGAAGAGTTTCGCTGCCCTGACCTTGGTCATGTGCGGTCCCGGCCGCCGCCTCGGCCCGGCGGACCTCCATGTCGCGGAGGAACTCGCGGAGCGTGCGTCTCTCGCATTCGAGCATGCCTGGCTCTTCGAGGAGCAGGCTCGAGCCATCAACCGCATTCAGCAGCTTGCCACTGAGCATCGCCTCGTGCTCAGTCAGATTGCCGATGGCGTCATCATCACCGACGAGGCGGGGCACATCACCTTTGCCAACGACGCGGCACACCGCCTCCATGGTGGCGTCAAGATCGGCAGCAGTGTCCGGGATTACGGCCGGATCTACGACATCCGCACACTCGCGGGGCAGCCCGTGGCGCCTGACCAGCTCGCGTTGACGAAGGCGCTGACGACCCACACCCCGACCTACAATGCCGAACGCCGGATACGCCGTGCGGACGGCAGCGAGGTGATCGTCCTCGTGAGCGCGATCCCGTTGGTCAGGGAAGACCGACGGTTTCGCGGCGCAGTCTTGACACAGCGAGACGTGACCGAGATACATGAGATCAGCCGCCAAAGAGATCAGTTCGTCATCGGCGCCTCGCATGATCTGAAGACACCGTTGACGGGCATCAAGGGTTGGGCTCAGCTCCTCCTCCAGCGTGCCGACCGCAACGAACACCTGGCACGGGAGCGCACGGCCCTCGACGCGATCTATGTCCAGGCCGAGGCGATGCACCGGTTACTTGACCGCATGCTCGACGCGATCCGGTTGCAGACGGAGGAGTCTCAGACCCCCACTTTGAGCCAACTGACCTTCATGAGCTTGTTGCCCGTGTCGTTACCCTGCATCAGGGTGGGACGACGGCTCACACGCTACGGGTGCTGGGCGCTGGCCCGGGCGAGGTGATCGGTAACTGGGACGCCGATCAGCTGGGTCAGATTCTGGACAATCTCCTGGGCAACGCGATCAAGTACAGTCCCGAGGGTGGCACCATTGACCTTGTTTTGGCGAGCGACGGTGAGGTTGCGCGCTTGTCCATTCGCGACGAGGGGATTGGCGTCCCGGCCGCCGTGCGGGCGCGCATCTTCGACCAATTTTTCCGAGCGCCGAACGCGAGATCCGGCGGTGACCATTCCCACATCGAAGGCCTCGGCCTCGGCCTCTTCAACGCGCAACACCTCGCGCGGCGCCACGGTGGGATGATCGAGGTCGAGAGCATGGAAGGCCTGGGTAGCATCTTCCAACTGATCTTACCGCTGAACCCAAACGATTCAGACATTTCGACCGAGGAAACTGAGGCCCCGGATGACGGAACCCCATGAGGCCACGGTCGTTGTTCCGGCGGGAAGCCTTCGCGCGGACCATCCGACCGGGCGAGATACCTACCGCCTCTAGTTCAGCACCTCTCGTGTGGCATCGGTAGGAGAGGATGTGGAGAGACTCTGTCTCCCTCATGCGATCTTCAGGAACCCTGGGAGCGTAGGGACTGGGCTTGCCCTGCGCGGTCTCCAACGCCGAGCTTCCCCCCTTGCAAGACCGTGTCGAATAACGCGCTCTCTGCCGGATGCAGCTTCAGCGTGGCGCCACGAGCCCGAAGTATTCATTCGGCGCCCGTACGGCCACGCGATCCTAAAGCTCATGAGCAAGGATGATAACGGCGCTCGGTAAGGTCAGCACGACAGTCCCGATCAGGGCGGCCCAGAACAGTTGCCGCTCCCGCCGGGTGCCCATCTCCCAGAAGTCGATGGCCAGGATACGCAGCCCGTTGAGCGTGTGGTAGACCACGGCACCGACCAGCGCGATCTCCATCGGCAGCAGGAACGGATTGCCGTAGAACTCGACCGACTCGTCATAGATCTCGGCACCGAGGCCGATCAGCATGATGTCCACGATATGCACTAACAGGAAGAAGACAGTCCCCACGCCCGTCGCCCGGTGCATTACCCACGCGTATTGACCGACGTCACCGTTGTAGACGGGCACGACGCCAGCCCGGAGGCTCCGGGTCACATAGACGATGAGCGCCGCTATTCCCAAATACGTTCCGATCGCGAAGACGAAGAGCGAGGCGCCCAAGAACTCCGCGATCCACATCTGGTCAGCTAAAGGGCCCTCGTTGGCGAGAGCGGCAGCCTCATCGAAGGTAAAAATCGTAATTGTCCCTAGCGCGGTCCAGACAATGCCGACCAGGAAGACCATCGAGAACGTCACGGTCCGCCAACCCGGTCTTCGGATGAAATCGGTCACCGAGTAGCGGAGGCCGACCAGCCCGTGCCAGAGCGCGGCGAGGAGCAGCACCCAGTCGAAGGAGCGCCACAGCGGATTTGCCCAGCGGTTCGCGACGAAGTCGAAGGTCGTCTCGGACGGCACGTTGAGATAGTGGGTGATGAAGAGGTGGCC
>DASYWB010000269.1:0-3377 GCA_035936495.1 Thermomicrobiales bacterium | reverse complement strand
CGCCGGTGGCCGCACGGTTTCTTCTCCGATCTCGATGTGGATACCAGGCACGCCGAGGAATCCGGCTAGCGCCTCGCGCGCACCGGGGAACAGGACCAGACCGATCAGGAGCAGCAGCGCGATAGCCGCGGCAGTGAGTGCCAGGCGTCGCGTCCCTAACGGAACCGGCAACCGGGTCCGCCGGGGCTGAGATCCCGCGATCCGCCGGATGGTACCTTCAGCCAAGTCACGGGTAGGTGGCCAGGCGATCCGTTTGGCGAGGGCGGCAAGATCGCGCTCCAAGTCATCGACCGGCGTTAGGTTAGCCATGGAGCGTGTCTCGTCTCGTGGCGTCGGTGCCAATTTGGACGCGCAGTCTCTGTAATGCCCGCGCCAGCCGTGACTTCACCGTGCCGCGCGGACAGGCCAGCGCGGCGGCGGTCTCAGCCTCCGAAAGGTCAAGAAAGTAGCGATAGGCGATGATGACCCGGTCCTCCTCGCGAAGCGCGTTGATCGCTTCCAGTAGTGTGTCGTGGCGCTCCGCGGCCAGCACGTCATCCTCCGGAGAGGGTGCGTTGGCGTCTAATTGGTGATCCGCGGTGGCATTCAGATGAAGCGTCAGGCGCCGGTGGGCCGCCGCCCGCCGGTTACGCGCTTCATTGGTGACGATCGTCAAGAGCCACGGCCGGAACGGGCGGTGCTTATCAAAGCGGTCCAGCGCGTCGTAAGCCTTGATGAACCCTCCCTGCGCCGCGTCCTCAGCCTCAAGGGTATCGTTGGTCTGGAGGTAGGCGACGCGAAAAGCGACATCCTGATACCGGCGCACGATCTCTCCATAGGCGTCGGCATCGCCGCCTTGCGCCCGGGCGATCAATTCCTGGTCATCCAGATCGATCAGAAGTTCGCCCCCTCCTGACGAGACCCTCATCCCTCTATACATCCGACCACGCCGGATGGTTCCCGAGCCGGATAATCTGGATCGAGGAGGTGACGAATATGACGATCAGCGCCGAAGAATCCGAGACCATCGAGATCACCGCCGACCCTGGATTGGCTCGTCAGCTTGCCGCCGCGGAGGCGGCCGGCAAGCGTGCCGTCCTCGTCCGTGATGGCGTCCATTACCGGATCGACCCAGTTGATGCGCCGGAGATGGCCTCATCCCCAGAGCAGCCTGATCGCGATCCCTGGGCCGACTACGATCCGGAGAAGGTCCGTCAGGGCATCGAAGCCGCGGCGGGGACCATTACAGTAGAGGAAGCGGAGCGAATGAAGGAGTATATCTATGCGGCGCGGGAGGCGGGCGCCCGTGGACTGGTCGCCCCTGACGGTGACGATTCAGATCCACGTATCCCACGGAGACGTGTCGAGGCCTGTGGTACTGTCGATGTTCACGAGCGGAGGAAGGTTCTGAGAGGTAATGGCAATGATGGCGAGAATAATCAAGCATGTAACGACCGTGGACCCGGAGAGTAACCTTGCTGGCCTGCTCGATGAAGCCGATGAGCACGCGATCGTGCTGGTAAAAGGCAACAAGCGCTACCGCCTAGAACGTGACCACGCCGTGCTTCCCGCTCTACCCGAGCAGCCAGGCGCGGCGCATGTTCATGCTGCGCTCGACGCGGTTGCCGGCAGTTGGGCGAGCATTGATGCTGATGCCTTGCTCGATGATATCTACGAGGCGCGATCCAACGACGTAGACCAATCCTCTCCTGGCGCCGATGACCTATCTGCTCGACACTGATTGGGCCATCGACGTGCCCGCCGGCCGGTCAACGGCGGTGAAACTGCTCCGGCGCCTCGGTTCCAGGGGTGTCTACGTTTCCTGGGTAACAGCCGCTGAGATCTACGAGGCCGCATACAGCTCCTCCAATCCGGAGGCGCAGCTCGTGCACTTCCGCCACTTCCTCTCGGCTTATCGCCCAATTTGTCCCTCCGATCCCGTTTTGGAGTGGTTTGGGGAGCTCCGAGCCGGGCTTCGGCGGCGAGGGAGCCTCATCCCGAACTTTGACCTGCTCATCGCTGCCACCGCCGTCACCTATGACCTTACCCTGCTGACCCGTAACACTCGCCATTTTGAGCGAGTGCCGAACCTCCGTCTGCATCAACAGGCGCCAGAGGCGGGGTGAACCGGGGATCAGTGATTGCGCGCGATCTCTTATCATTCGCTCACGACTGGATACCAGGAGAGACCGATCATGTCAGTCAAGACAACGAAGGCGATACAGGTGGAGCCGGGCAGCGAGATCGCGCGCCTGCTCGATGAGATGCGCGGCCAGGCGATGATCCTCGTCAAAGACGGTGTGCGCTACCGCATAGAGCTCGCCGAGGGCGACGACATCTGGGCAGGCTATGATCCCAAGCGCGTGCGAGAAGCGTTGCGTCAGACCGCGGGCGTGCTAAAAGGCTTGGATCGTGATGCGTTTCTTGCGGAACTCCGGGAAATGCGTGGGCAGGATAGCGAGGGACGGCCAGCCTGACCAATGCCCTACCTCATCGATTCTGACTGGCTCATCGATCATCTGCTTGAGGACCAAGTCGCGGTCGCGCTCCTCAACCGGCTCACCCCAGCGGGAATCGCGATGAGCGCGATCTCGTATATGGAAGCGTTCGAAAGCGTAATCCGGCGCGCGGAGCCGACAGGATTCGAGCGCTTCGGGTTCATCCTTGAAAATGTGCCGGTCATTCCCGTGTCGCAAGCTATTGCTGAGCGTTGTGCGCGTATCTCCGGGAGTCACTAAGGGCGGGTGGTCGAAGCGTCCGACCAAGGGCGCTCGACCTCCTCGTCGCGGCAACTGCGCTTGAAGCAGGTCTGACCTTGGTAACCCGCAATCTGGGCGACTACCATCACATCCCCGGCTTGGATCTTTGCACCTCGGACATCTCGTGACACCCGGTGCCATCGTCTAGTCCGGCCACGTCAGCTTCGGAATCACGCGCTCACCGTAGGCGGTGATGAACGCTTCTTGATTGCGCCCGACGTTGTGGACATAAATCTCACCGAAGCCTAGGTCGATATAATGCTGAATCTGCGCGGCGTGTTCGTCTAAGTCCGGTGACATCAGGACCCGATTCTTGAAGTTCTCCGGGCGGACGAGCTTGCTCATCGCCTCGAAATCTTCCGGGTTTCGGATGTCCGCCTTCGGAAAAGGCATCCCGCCATTCGGCCACTCTCGGACCGCCTGCTCGATGGCCTCATCCTCGCTCTCGGCAAACGAGACCTTGATCTGGAGCATCCGCGGCATCGTCGCCGGGTCCTTGCCGGCCTCCTTGGCTCCCTTCTCGAACCGGTCGATCAGCATGTTGAGCTTCTCGTCCGCCGCACCGACGGTGATGATCCCATCGGTGTGCTTGCCGGTCCGCCCGGCCATGATCGGGCCGGACGTGGCGACGTAGATTGG
>DASYWB010000268.1:0-8968 GCA_035936495.1 Thermomicrobiales bacterium | reverse complement strand
GGCTCGACGTGGCGAGGCGGAGATCGATCATATGGCGGAGTGGGACCAGCGGGTCGTCGCTGACGTAAACCAGGACACGGTAGACCCGCCACAGCCAGGTCCGCTCTCCGGCAAGCTCCAACGACCGCGCGAGTGTTTCTGCTTGCTCACGTGCTTGCCGGGTGGCGCCCAACGCGGCGTTGACTTCAGCTAACCGCAGGAAGATCGGAAGGTAGGTCTCGCCGCTGGCGAGGGCGATATAGCACGCATCGCGGGCTGCCTCCAGTTTGCCCGCGAGAAGGTTCTCGGCCGACGCCTCGACCGCCCCGCGTGCTTCCGGCTGGCAAGACGCCGGATCGGGCAGTGGAATGGTGAACACCATCTCGTTGACCGGGAAGCTCAGGGGTGCATCAGCAAGGGGTCGCGATGGATGAGCCGGCGATGTGATGGAGGAGGCTTCTGTCTCATAGGACACTTGCGGCCCGATCACGGTCCCAGCTAGTGGCGTGCCGTTCCGTATCGTTGGATCACGGTCTGCCCCGGCGGAAGTCGCTGCTACAGGTTCCCGAACGCCACTGGACGGGTCGCCTGGCCACCCGGTCGTCGCTATCGATGCTTTGGGATGACTCACGCGGCCTCCATTTTGCCCGACTGCCCGGTACGGGCGCAAGGAGCATGACGATATCCATGAGTTTAGCCGCGATGGAAACACCGGGAGAATAGGACCGTGGTAGGAACTTTTGAGAGGTGGCGAGTCGTGCAACGGACGCCCGGATCATCTCTCCCGTTGACGCCGGAGCCGATGATCTTGGGCATCGACATGGACGTATCGCGTCAGACGGGTATCGAGAATCCGGGAGAGCACGCGCTCCTCGATCTTCTTGAAATCTTGGTTCGAGGTGATGACGGTCGGCAACTGCTCGTTATACCGGTGATTGAAGATCTGGTAGAGCTTTTCCCTGGCCCAGGGAGTCGTATTCTCCGTGCCGAGGTCATCGAGGATGAGTAATTGCGCGCTTCTGATCGCGTCGAACCGCTCGTCGTAGGCGACGCCGTGACCGGGGTCAAAGGTGGCTCGCAGATGGTCAAGGAGGTCAGGCACCACGGCAAAGAGCACCCGCTGGTTAGGATTCCGGGACATGAACTCGGTCGCGATGGCGACCGCGAGGTGAGTCTTTCCGCTCCCGCATCGACCGTGCAAAAAGAGCCAGCCTTCCGGAGCGCGGCTGTACTCGTATGCAGCGGTGAACGCCTCATCAACACCGTCGACCGATCGGTCGAATGCCGCAAACGTGCGGTCGATGAACGCGTCGAGATTCGACAGGCGGCGGAGCTCGTTGGCGCGGCCCTGTTCCTGGGCCTGGAGCTGGCACTCGCAGGGAAAGAGGCGGCCAAAGTTGGGGTGACCGACGGGAGCATCAACCCTCAGCCACCCCGCGTCCTGACAAACGGAACACTTAGGCGCGGCGGGCGCGGTTGAGGTGGCGCCCGTTCCGGTACTGATCGGGATCGAGATGGTCTTCATGACGTCGCTGATTCGCTTCATTGAACCCGTCCTGTTCTCTGCCATCGCCTCGTCCTCGCGCCTGCCATTGCTCGAGGATGCGCTGAATGTAGCGCCAACTGCGCTTGTTGTAGCTTACCGCCTCCAGGATGGCATCTTCGATCCAATCGGGCGGGAAGCGTTCGAGAGCATCAATGAGGTGGTCGGCGATCAATGGTGTGAGGAGGCCCACGTTTTGCTCATAGAGGCGAAAAACGTTCGGCCGATCGGGTACGATCTCTGGTCGCACCTGGCCTTCCCATAACGCGGGAGGAGGAGCGACAGCGCCGCGAGCCATGGCTGCCACCAACCCCTGGTTCGCCGGTGTATTGACATAGTACCAAATCTGTCGCTGGTCGCCTGTCGCCGATACGAATTGCAGGAGTGTCGCTCGCCCAACCGCCAGATCCAGCCCGGTTTGGATCTTAAGGTCCGGTTCACGCGGGCTGCCTGAGACCCGCAAAGCCGCGCGCACGGCGGGATCGCGCTTGATTTGCTGGTCGGCCACCGGCTGCTCGATCCCGCCGGCTTCGGCTGACAGTCGAAAGACCGCGAGCGTTACGTGGATCTCACCGATGTCGTTGATCTGGGGCAAGACATCGGTGAAGAAAGTTCGGGGGATGGAAACCGAAGGGTCCGTCGCGATGAGAAACCCGCCGAACTGTCGTGTCAATGGATGGTCCTCACGAACGCGCGTCAGATACGAGCATGAGCCCGGTTAGAGGCCGGACTCGCGGTAGAGCTCTAGGTCGGCAAAGCGAGCGGTCTGCTCAAAGAAGCGGAGGTTGACCGAGCCAACGGGGCCGTTCCGGTGCTTAGCGACAACGATCTCGGCAATGCCTTTCTTGTCCGTCGTCTCGTCATATTTCTCCTCGCGGTAGATGAACATCACGATGTCCGCGTCCTGCTCGATCGATCCCGATTCGCGCAAGTCGGAGAGCATTGGCCGGTGATCGGATCGCGTTTCAACCGCTCGGGAGAGCTGCGAAAGCGCGACCACGGGGACGTTGAGCTCGCGGGCCAAGCCTTTGAGACCGCGGGAAATCTCCGAGATCTCTTGAACCCGGTTTTCAGTTCGTCGCCCGGACATTAGCTGCAAGTAGTCGACGATGATCAAATCGACACCGTGCTCGGCTTGCAACCGGCGTGCCTTACTCCGGACATCCATGATCCCGGCCGTAGCTGAGTCGTCGATGAAGATGTTGGCTTCCGAGAGCCGGCCGAACGCCCGGGAGATCCGGTCCCACTCGTTATCATCGATCTGACCCAGACGGAGCCGGTGGGAATCGACCCCCGTCTCGGTCGAAAGCAGGCGTTGCACAAGTTGTTCGGCGGACATCTCGAGGCTGAAGATACCGATCGTCTTGCCGTGTTGGATGGCGGCACCATAGGCCATCCCGAGCGCGAACGCCGTCTTACCCATGCTGGGCCGGGCGGCGACGATGATAAGGTCTGAGCGTTGAAGGCCACCGGTAAGCTGATCGAGGTCGGTAAACCCGGTCGCCACGCCGACGACCTCGCCGCGATGCTGCTGCATGTAGTCGATCTGGTCGAAGAACCGGTCGAGGACCTCGGCAATGGATTGGAAGTCCTTCGTTCGCCGTGATTCCGAGACGGCGAACAGCGCGCGCTCGGCGCTGTCGAGGGCGTCTTCAGCCTCTACGCCGTCGCTGTAGCCGATTGCCACGATTTCCGACCCCGCATCTATGAGGCGGCGCAGCGTCGACGTCCGCTCGACAATCCGCCCATAGTATTCGACGTGGACGGCGGTCGGAACGGTGGTCAAGAGCGACGATACGTAGGCGATGCCACCGACCATGTCGAGGCGTTCTCGCCGGGCGAGCTCGTCGGTCAGTGTGACGAAATCGGTCGGCTCACGCCGGTTGTAGAGGTCGAGGATTGCCTGATAGACCATCCCATTGCTGGACTGATAAAAATCAGCGGCACGGACATAGGACGCCACCTTGATGATGGCGTCCCGATCGATCAGCAGGCTGCCAAGGAGCGACTGCTCGGCCTCGATGTTATGCGGTGGAAGATGCTCGACGGCCGTTAGCATCCGGAAGGCTCCTTGGCGTCCGGATCCGCCGGCGGGACGGCTGATCGTGTCTCACGGTACGGGCCACACAACGTCGATCGCGGTCTACTCGGGCTTGGACTCCTCGCTCGTTCCCTGATCGCCGGCGACCATCGCTTCAGGGACGGCGCCATCATCCGCGGTCGCGTCGCCAGCGGTTTCGGTGGCCGACACTCGCTCTGGCGCCGCCTCATCCCCGCCGGCATCTTCGGCAGTGACCGACACGATGACCTGGGGACGCAGGCGGCCGACTAGATGGATCGTGACGCGATGGTCGCCGGTTGAGCGGATCGCCTCGTCCAATACCACCTTCCGGCGGTCGATCTGCTCGCCGATCTGGCTAGCGAGACGCTCGGCTATATCACCAGAGGTTACCGAACCGAACAGGCGGCCCTGCTCGCTGGCGCGGGCGGTGAAGCTCAGGCGCTGCCCATCGATCTTGTCCGATAGGCTCTGCAGCTCACCCTCCTGCTTAGCGATCTTCCGGGCCTGGACCTTCTCAGCCTGGGCAACACTCTTCAACTCGCCCGGTGTCGCCAGCACGGCGAACCCCTTCGGAATCAAGTAGTTGCGGGCGAAGCCATCGGACACGGTCTGGACCGTTCCCTTATCCCCAACCTTCTCGACATCTTGACGCATCACGATCTTCATTGAAGACAAACCTTCCAAAACAACCTAGGCGCGCGGGGCGCGCTCGTTGATAGCTCGGCTGCGAGCCCCACGGCCTACACCTCGTGAGCCGACTAACTATAAGGGTGGGCGCGGACGCCATGCAATATCCTGCGGTCGCGTTAGTCAACCACATTGCCGCTACGTCACTTCTTGCAGGAACTCGCCCGCGCACCAGCCATTCGGGAATCGTGCATTCCGCACCGGATACCATCGATAGCCATCAGCGGTCGTGGGTGTGCCGCGAATCTCAAAGATCGTCCCGTCCTCGGCGACACCCAGAATCGAGGCCGAGATCGATGGCGCGGATCGAATGTTGAGTCTGCCGCCAGTGACGTTCGCCCGATCACCGGTCGAGAGACCCGAGGTGGGCGGCTGCACGGGGTCCGGCGTGGGCGGGCTGCCGGTCGCTGGTGCGAGATATTGGGCGGCGCACCAGCCTCCGCCATAGCTCCCCGCGTAGACGCCGTACCAGACGTAGCCCTCGGCCGTTCTCGCCGTATCAGTCACCTCAACACGAGTTCCTCGTGGTAGGGTCGCGATCACCGAGCGGCCGAGGCTGGGACCCGCCCGCATATTGAGGCCGTCGGTGGCGACGACGAGGGCCGTCCCCACCGGATAGGTCCCACCCGGTGGAGGATCGGGCACCGGCTCCGGCGCGGGATCCCCGCCTGAGGTCAGCCGCAGAAACTCGCCGGCGACCCAACCATGGCCGTATCGCACGCTCGTCACCGAATACCAGGTGTATCCGTTAGCACTCGTCGGTCCGCCCGTAATCGTGAGGACCGCGTTCGTCGGGAGCGTTGCGACGATAGCCGCCCGGGTGCTGGCGCTTGAGCGCATGTTCAGCGCATCCGTGTCGACGGCGACGGTGCTTCCGACCGGGAGTGTGCCGCTCGCGGGCGGCGGAGTGGTCTGACCCGAGCGTTCTAAGAACGCTCCCGCCGCCCATCCGCTCCCTACGGGCGTCTGGAGCTGGTACCACGTATAACCATCGCTGTCTCGCGGCCCGCCGGTCACACTGCCTCCTGTGCCGAAGGGCATGCCGGCAACGATGCTGCCCGCGAGACTTGGAGCGGTCCGCAGGTTGAGCCGGTCGGTCGCGACGCGCACCGAATCGCCAATGCGGAACGCGCCAGGGGTGGGCGGTGGCGGCGGGCTTGCTTCTTCCCCAAAGACGATCGATGCGACCCAGCCGTCCCCGTAACGCCCGGCCGTGACGCCAAACCAGGTGTAACCGTCCGTCGTCGTTGGCCCGTCGGTAATGGTCAGGATCGTCCCCAAGGGAAGCTGTGCCTTGACCGATGCCTGGAGCCCCGGCTTGGTGCGCATATTGGCGAGGTCGACCGTCGTGGTGACGATGTCCCCTTCGCTGACGGCGCCTTCCGCCGGAGAGGGGTTGCCTCCCTCATTGATCACCGCGGCCGCATACTGGCGGATCGTCGGAAGATCGTCATAGAGGTAGTCACCGGGACAGGAAGAGTAGTTCACGTCGCGGTGGCCACAGATGGTCGGAAGCCCGGGGATCTGCTTGAAATTCTTGACCGCCAGGGGATCGAGATTACGCGCCGCGTAGGAGGTGATCCAGACAACACCGGCCTGGGTCTCCGGCGTCGTGTCTTGGAAGCTGAAGTTGCCGATCGTCCCGATGCCCGAGCTGCCTTCCGCGTATTGGTACGCGTGGCCGCCGACGACGTTCTCTCCGCCGGCGCGCCCCTCGTAGACGTTCCCCATGAAGTCAACGAGATAGTTATACCCGATGTCGCCCCAGCCCCGGGTGACGGCATGGTAATAGTAGATGGATCGAATCGCGATTAGCGGATCCTGGAAGTTCGCCGTCTCGGTATGGTGAATGATGACGTGCTCGACCGGCGCGTATTCGGTCGGCCAGATCTCACCACTGGCATCATACCGATAGCTCTCGTTTGCGCCCCAGTCTGAACGGGAGATGACCGGCGGTCGGGCAACTGACGGCGCCAACGCGGCAGCATAGACCATGTCCACACTCGGCCCCGGACTGGCATCGATGTACGTGATCTGGAAGCCCGCAAGCTGGGCCGGATCGCCGTTGCCATCGAGCGTGCGATACCGGACAAAGCGAGCGGCCTCGGTGAACGCGAGATCCGAGAAGTGGCGTCCTGACCGGTCTGGACGCCCCGCGTCCTCTTCCGCCGCGCCGACGTAGATGGGCTCGGAGAAGGAGGAGCCATCCAGGCTGAAGCTCATCTCGATGAGAACCGGGAACGTCACGCTCCCGTCCCAATGAGCTCCCGCCGCGTAGAACGGGAAGTTCGCCTCAAACGTATACGGTTCGTTTACAGCCTCGGTGGCACGGAAGGCGTCTCCTTCGACGAAGGTATCGGCGGCCGTCTCGGGAGCCTGGGCTGAAGCTGCCCGCGGCTCTGCCGTCCCGACGAGCGACATCGCGCCCAGCGCCGCCGCTGCTTTGAGGATGACCCGGCGGTCCATCGTGACCAGCAGTGGGTCGTGTGAATCGTTCCTCATCGGCCTTTTCCCCCGTGCCCGCGTCAGGGCACTGCAACGCCCCGCGCGGGTGTCGTTCAATAGAGATTCCCCGATTGCCACACGCTATGCTCGCACCCTAGCATGTGTACGTACACAGCGTCAACCTGGAAGGTCGGTAATCGGTTTCGCGGCGAGGCCACTCTCGCTCACTTCGCCATCCGCCTCGATGTTAATTCAAAGAGCGCCACGGAGCCGGCCGTGGCGGCGTTGAGAGAAGCAACGCGACCGTACATCGGGAGCCGGACCAAGATGTCACAACGTCTTCGGACATTGAGGGATATCCCTTGGCCCTCGGAGCCGATCAGAAGCACGGTCGGGTCTGGAACCTTCGTATCATAGATGTCCTCCGAGGCGTCACCCTCATCTAGCCCGGCTACCCACCATCCCGCCTGCTTCAGCTCATCGAGCGACCGGGCCAGATTGATCACCTTGCTCACCCGAAGATGCTCGACGGCGCCGGCTGAAGCGTTGACCACCGCCGGGCTAATCTCGGCGGCCCGATCGGCTGGGATCAACACCAGCGGTACCGCGCACGCTTCCGCCGCCCGGAGCAGCGTCCCGAGATTCTGCGGGTCCTGGAGGTGATCCAGAGCAACGATGACGCCGTCCGGTGGGGGTGTCAGCTCAACATAGCGATAGGACGAAGCATCGAGCGTGACGCCCTGGTGGTTTGCGCCGTGGGTCATCCTATCCAGAGAGGCCCTGGGCACCTCTGTCACGTTTGCACCCGCCAGCTCGGCGGCCTGGCGAATGGCGGCCAGCCGCGCGTCCTGTCGGATGCCCTCAGCCATGAAGAGCTGGTGCGCTTGACGCCTGCCCCGCAGCGCCTCAGCCACCGCATTCCGGCCGTAAAGGACCTCTCCCCGTACAGGCGGCAGTCCGTCCGACGCGCTAGGAGCCGTCCCTCGCGATCGACGGCGTTGCTCAGCGGCGACGGCCCGCCGGCCCATCGAACCGCCAGGTCGTTCGCGACGCTCCGTCTTCAATAGAGATTCCCCGTTCTTCTAATCCGTCTCTGATGAGATCAGCCTGCGCCCATTGCTTGCCGGCCCGAAGGGACTCACGCACGCTGATCAGTAGCTCGATGAATGGGGCCGCGCCCATCACATCGACTTGGTCGGCTTCCTCCAGATCAATGCCTAGGACGCCGGCCAGTTCTCGCAGGGTGTCTCGCGCCTCACTCAAACCGGGACTGTCCTGGCCACCGGCGGCGTGCCGATTGATCGCTCGGCCGAGATCAAAGAGGGCCGCGATGGCCCCCGGTGTATCAAAATCGTCGTTCATCGCGTTGACGAACCGCTCGCGTGCGTTCCGCGCTTCCCTTGCCAACTCAGCCGGGTCGCCGGACGTTTGGTGGTCGAGGAGCCCTTCGTCGCTCGCCCTCGCCGCCACGCGCAAGCGCTCTAATCCGCGCTCAGCCGCCTGCAATCCCTCATCGGTGTAGGTGAGCGGGGCGCGGTAGTGCGACTGGAGGACGAGCAGCCGGAACGCCGTTTCGAGCCCCCGTTCGATGATGTCGCGAAGCCGGACCATGTTGCCCAGTGACTTCGACATCTTCTCACCATCGAGCCGGAGCAAGCCGTTGTGGAGCCAGTACCGTGCGAACGGCACTACCCCGAGGAACGCCTCGGACTGCGCGATCTCGTTCTCGTGATGGGGGAAGATGAGGTCTGCGCCGCCACCGTGGATATCGACCACCCCACCAAGGTGCGTGGTGCACATGGCGGAGCACTCGATATGCCAGCCGGGACGTCCTTCACCGAAGGGACTGGCCCAGGCGGGCTCGCCCGGCTTGGCGGCCTTCCAGAGCGCGAAATCGAGGGGATCATCCTTGCGCTCATCCACCTCGATTCGCGCGCCCGCGAGTAGGTCATCTAAAGTCCGGTGGGAGAGCTTGCCATAGGAGGGAAACGAGCGTACCCGAAAGTAGGCATCACCATCCGCTTGATAGGCATGACCCTTGGCGATCAGCCCTTCGATCATGGCGATGATCCCCGGCAGCTCTTCGGTCGCGCGAGGATAGACGGTCGCTGGGAGAATGTTGAGCGCGGCGGTCTCGTCCCGCCACTCACGGATCAGGCTCTCGGTGAGGTGACTGGGGGGTACGCCCGCCTCATTGGCCCGAGCGATGATCTTGTCGTCAATGTCGGTGAAATTCTGAGCGTGGTGGACGT
>DASYWB010000267.1:0-13363 GCA_035936495.1 Thermomicrobiales bacterium | reverse complement strand
ACCCGGCGCGCCGTACCTGTTACAGGCTCTACCACGCCAGTTGAGGACCATCTCATCCCTCGCCGGGCGGTCGTTACCGCCGCGCTGGCCGCTGTCTTCGCCTTACCCGCGATCGCGCTGTTCCAACGGCTGAGAGACTATACGACGTTCAGCTATGACGGCAGGATCTACAGCGGAGACGACCTTGACCCGATTACGCCGAACGCCGCGTTCTACACGGTGACCAAGAACATCATCGATCCGGAGGTCGATAATGACGTCTGGGGCCTGCGTGTGGACGGGTTGGTCGACAACCCGCGGACATATAGCTTTGAGGACATGATCGGGCTCAACGCGGGTGTGCAAGAGACCACGCTCACATGCATCAGCAACCGGATCAGCGCGGGCCTTATAAGCAACGCTGTCTGGGGTGGTGTGCCGATGGCGACGCTGCTCGCCGAGGCCGGAGTCGACGAGAGCGCCATCGAGGTTGTCCTGCGGGGTGCTGATGGCTACACGGATACGTTCCCCATTGAGAAGGCGATGGAGCCGACGACGCTTCTCGCCTGGCAGATGAATGGGGAGAGCCTGCCCCGCATCCACGGTAGCCCGGTGCGTGCGATTGTGCCGGGCCTCTACGGCGAGAAGAGCGTGAAATGGCTCACGGGCATCGAGGTCGTCGACCATGACGTGGAAGGATTCTACGAGGAGCAGGGCTGGGGTCCGGATTTCGTCATCCCGACGCGATCTGATTTCTTCGCCCCGCGAGTCGTCAGCGGCGATGGAGGGTTCGTATTCCGGGATGTGTTCTTCGCCGGGGTGCCGGTCGAATTGCGCGGCCGGGCCTTCGCCGGGGATCGCGGCATCTCCAAGGTAGAAATCTCCACCAATGGTGGAGAGACATGGGACGAGGCGCGGAAGATCTACGAGAGCGGTCCGCGAGTCTGGGTCTTTTGGGAATATCGATGGACGCCGGAGAGCGCGGGCGACTACACGTTGATCGTTCGGGCCTACGACGGCACCGGCGAGCTCCAAGAGACCGAGCGGCGCGACTCCTTTCCGCGAGAGGGTGACACTGGCCTCCATCGCGTCACCGCCACGGTTGTCGCCTAGGGAGCGCGGTCCCCGGTGCCACCGAGCATTGCCAGGTTTGTTAACTTCCGTGGGGAATTTACGAACCCTTAACGTTCCAGCCCTTGGCAAGAGAGGGTCAACCAGGCATCGTTGTGGTGGGAAGCGGGGTTGCCAATGACACAGCGACCCTCAGCGATTCACACGATGATCCCCGCGAGTGGGGAGTAACGGGAGAGAGATGGACTCGTTCTTGACCGGGCAACGAAACGCGGCCAGCCCTGATTCAGTGACCGAGCAGGTGATGGTCGATGCTCGCCGCGCGTTCTCCACCCTACCCCACGACACGCTCGAGGGGGTCGTCCGCGGAGCGGTGTCGGACCTTTGGTCGGATTCCGTGAAGGTCACGAGCTTCGTCCGGGTCCTGGCAATGCGATCAGTTCGCGAATCGCTGGAGCAGCAGACACAAGGAACCGAGCCAGTCACCGAAACCTAGGCCGAGGCGCGTACGGTACTCTTCCAGCGAGCCAGGAGGCGGACCGAGGGTGGCGCCTAAGAACCGGAAAGAACATCGCGGCGAAAGGGCGGAGGCCAAGCTCCGAGAAACCGGCGCGGGCGACGGTCAGGCAGCGGAAGGCGGGATGCTGGGTCGCCCACGGCTACTGCCGGACCGCGTCCAGCTCGGCGATGGGTTCACGCTCAAGCTGCCCCGGCTCGATCCCGATCTTTACATCAACCGCGAGCTATCCTGGCTGGAATTCAACCGCCGCGTATTGGAGGAGGTCTCGGAGCGGGATAAACCGCTCCTGGAGCGCGTGAAGTTTGCCGCCATCTTTGCCGACAATCTCGACGGCTGGTTCATGATCCGGGTTGCCGGCTTGAAGCGGAAGCTCGCCGCGGGCGTTACCGATCCGGGCCCCGATGGTCGCACCCCCGCGGCCCAATTCGCCGCGGTGCGACGGATGGTTCAAGAGCTCCTCGATCAGCATAGCGCGCTCATTCGAGAGGACCTGCTGCCCGCGTTGCGGGATGAGGGCATTGAGATGGTCCGTCACCAAGACCTCAAACGGGCCGAGAGGGCGTACTTGGCGCGGACATTCGAGGACAGCATCTTTCCGATTCTGACGCCGCAGGCCATTGATCGCGGCCGTCGCTTTCCTCATGTCTCCAGTGGGAGCCTGAATCTGATCGTTGTCCTCCGCTCCCCGGCCGGCTCCCGCTTCGCGCGCGTCAAGATCCCGGCCACGCTCTCTCGCCTGGTACGGGTCACACCCACGGGAGACGACGCCACGGACGCCGGGGGGAAGGCTCACCTCCGCCTGACGTGGCTCGAAGACGTCGTCGCCGCCCATCTCGAGCGGCTATTCCCTGGAAACGACATCGTCGCGTGCTATCCGTTCCACGTCGTCCGTGACGCGGACATTGACACCGAGGAAGATGAGGACGACACACAAGATCTGATGATGCTGATCCGGGAGTCGCTCACCCAACGCACCTTCGGACCCATCGTCAGCCTGATGGTGGACGCCACGATGCCCGAGGATGTTCGCGAGTGGCTCGTGGATCAGCTCCACGCCTCGGACCGAGACCTCCATGTCGTCGACGGTCCGCTAGCCGCCGAGGATCTCATGGAGCTGACCCGTCTCGACCGGCCGGACCTGCTCCATCCGGCCTTCACGCCCGCGCCAGTCGATCTGTCGCTCGCCGCTGACACGAGCGAAGGCACATCCGAGCCGAATATCTTCGCCACACTGCGGGAACGCGACATTCTCGTCCACCATCCATACCAGAGTTTCAGTACGGTCGTTGATTTCATCCGCGCCGCCTCGGCGGATCCCGATGTGGCGGCGATCAAGCAGACGCTCTACCGGATCGGCAAGGACTCCCCGCTTATCCCAGCGCTGATCGAGGCACGTGACGATGACACCCAGGTCGCGGTCCTGGTGGAGCTCCGCGCCCGGTTCGACGAAGAGAACAACATCACCTGGGCTGAAGCGCTCGAGAGTCGCGGCATTCACGTCGCTTACGGGCTGGCCGGGCTAAAAACCCACTGCAAGGCAACGCTGGTCGTCCGCCGTGAGGACGGAGGCCTTATCCGTTATGTCCATTTGGGGACCGGAAATTACAACGCCACGACTGCCCGGCTCTATGAGGACGTCGGCATTCTGACCGCGCGAGAAGACCTGGGGAGTGACGTCACCGAGCTCTTCAACGCCCTCACGGGATTCGCCCGCCAGCAGCGATACGAGAAACTGTGGGTTGCCCCGACGGATCTCCGACAACGGTTCCTGGAGGCGATCACCCGTGAGGTTGCCGCTCACCGCGAGACTGGCAAGGGCCGGCTCGTGTTCAAGATGAATCAACTCGTCGACACGACCCTCATCCGGGCGCTCTACGCGGCGTCGCGGGCCGGAGTCCAAGTCGACCTGGTCGTTCGAGGCATCTGCTGCTTGCGGCCGGGCGTACCGGGCTGGAGCGAGAACATCCGTGTCGTCAGTATTGTCGGCCGCTTCCTTGAGCACAGCCGGATCTACTCCTTTGCGAATGGCGGTCGAGGCAGCGGCGATGTCTACCTCGGGAGTGCCGACCTGATGGAGCGAAACCTGGACCGCCGCGTCGAGGCCGTCTTTCCCGTGGAGGATCCGGCGATCGCCACGCACCTGCGCGAGAAGGTCCTGCCCGCCTATCTCCGAGATACGGTCAACGCGCGCGGTCTTCAATCCGACGGTACATGGCTCCCCATCCGGCCGAAAGACGGCGACACCCCCTTCGACGTGCAAGCCTGGCTCGCCTCGGTCTACGCGCGCGACGCTCCCACCCTTGCCTCCCCGGTCACGGCTCCCGCGCCTCCCCGTCCCTAAGCTCAACCACCCTGTTCGCTAGGCGTTTGACGGCGTATTGGTCGTGGAGCACCGCGATCAAGGTGCCCTCGAAATCGGCGAGCGCGGACTCGAACCGTTCTCGTGCAGGCAGGTCGAGATGGTTCAGCGGCTCATCGAGGAGCAGGAAGTTCGCGCCGGTCAGAACGAGTAACGCGAGCGAAAGGCGTGCTCGCTCCCCATAGGACAAGCTTCCCGCCTCTTGGTAAACGCTATCCCCGCTGAATAGAAAGCGGTGCAGAAAGCGGCGTGCCTCGGTCTCTGAGATTGTGGCCGCCCCCATGGCTTGGTCGAGCACGGTCTCGTCGAGCGCGACGTTCGCCTGCTCCTGGTCGTAGTGTCCCATCACGACGCTAGGTCCCAGTCGGACGCGGCCGGCTGAAGGTTTCAAATCTCCGGTCAGTAGGCGCATAAGCGTGGTCTTGCCACTGCCATTCGCCCCCACGAGGGCAATGCGATCTCCATATCGGACGTGCAGCGAGACGTCCTTCAAGACGGCATTGCCATCGAAGGTAACCGCGGCGCTCTCCATCGTGGCCACGTCGCGACTACTCTCTGGCGTGCCAGCGAAGTCGAGCGCGAGACCCCAGGATTGGGCTGGCTTTTCCAGGTGATCTTCAGAGTTCAGTAAGCGCCGCAACTTCCGCTCGCGGACCTTCGCCGTGTGTGCAACCTTCTTTGCGCGTGCGCGAAGGAAGTCGTGTTGCGTCGCACGCTCGGTTTGCCGGGCGTGCTCACCGACCGCGTGGATGTCGCGCTCGATGCGTTCGGTTTCAGCGCGTTGCCGCTGATAGGCGTCGAGACGAGCGGCCTCTTCCCGTCCCCGCACGGCTTGATAATCGGAATAGGTGCCGGGGTAACGTCTGAGTCCGCCGGTGGTGGGATCAAGCGCCAGGATATCGGTCACGCTTGCATCCAAGAACGCCCGATCGTGGGACGCGACGACGACCGCTCCCCGATAGTTCGCCACGAACCCTTCAAGCCATTCCAGCGCATACATGTCCAAGTGGTTGGTCGGCTCATCGAGCAGCAGGACATCCGACTCGCTCGCGAGCAACGCGGCCAATCCCGCGCGCGTCTTCTCGCCTCCCGAGAGGTTGGCGATGGCGGAGTCGAGAGGGAGATCGTCCAGGCCCAGCCGGACCAAGAGGGTTTCAAGCCGTTCGACTGACGCGTATCCGCCGAGATCGTCGAACCGTTCGAGTGCCTCGGCGTACTCGTCGAGCAGGACGTGGGTCGCGCCGCCTCGGCCAAGTGCGTCGAGCGTCGAGGTGAGACGGTTCCTGGCGGCGAAGAGTCCCCCGGTGGGGCCGTCGAGTGCGTCCGAGAGCGCGCCGTCCATTCGCCCGACAAAACCCTGTTGGAGGAGTCCGATGCGCGTGGACGGCAAGACGGATACCGATCCTGAATCGGGTTCAAGTTCCCCGGCCAGAATCGCCAGCAAGGTGGATTTCCCCGCTCCATTAGGACCGACGAGTCCTAGGCGATCAGAGCGATTGATGGAAAATGAGATGTCGGCAAGGACGATGCGGTCGCCGAGCCGTTTCGAGAGGTTGCTGACGGAAAGCATGACACGATCCTGGAGAGCGTCTCATCCAAACTTGGGAAGCGACGCGAGTGGCGCTGGTGCGCCTCCGGAGGATTGATGTGTCTCGCTACCGCATTGGCCCGTCTCCCATCCCTACTACCAGGAAGAGCTATGCCGAGCGACAGGCGCTACGGCAACACCTCGTCATCGAGCGCGAGTGCTTGCGCTTCCAACGCCGTCAGCGCGTAGTTGTCGATCTCTTGCTGGAGGCAATCCCGGAGGTTGATCAGGTCAACGAGGTCGAGTCCGGCGAGGACGGCGGTGTTCTCGGTGTCGCTGTCATCCGAACTGCTCGCAACGACGCGAAACTCGACCTCGATCCCCGCTTCTCCGTCCAAATCGCCCGCTGACGGCGACTCATCCATGTAGATGTTGTAGACGTCCATATTGCCCGAACCTCCCTACCCTGGTCTGTCCTGCGATTGACGCCACCCATCCGGGCGGTCACCCTCAGCGCTGGTTGCCCCGGTCCTCGCGATGCCGGTAAGGATGCAGGGTAGCGCTAGACGGCAAATCCGGCAAGCGTCGGAGCGGCGCATACGCCAGCGCGATGAGTGTCGTAGCATTCCGTTATCAGTCACGGCTGCCATCCCGGGGGAGAGACGAACGCCGAATGGACTCACGAGCATGAATCATGGCGACGCGAAACGCGCCGGCCGGCCAAACGCCTTCAACAGGCGCCGGATGCTGAGCGCTGGCGCGACAATGCTCGCATCCACTGCCGTTGGTTGTGGCGAATCCGCCCGGCGCATGGCGGCCCCCGCATCCCCCATCCCTCTAGTTGCGGCCACGCCGGGGGCAATACCTGGTTATACCGATCCCGAGAAGTGGGAGGGATGGACGTTGCGCGTCGCCGCGGCCCGAGCCGGTGTCGGTGCGGCGATCATGGCGGTCATAGCCGAGCCCTTCGCCGTGGCGACGGGATGCACCATCGAAGCAAAGGTGACCGACTACGCGGAGCTCGTGCGGAGCGTCGAGGAGGGCGATCCCTATGCCGACGCGGTGGTTGTCGACCCGATCTGGGCGCGCGACGCGAGAAACACCGACTATCTCCTTCCAATCAGCCGGTCCACATTCAGTGGTGACGCTATCGACCTGTTTGACGTGGACCTCTGGAGTGTGCCGGCCTATGCCTACGCGATGGTGAGCGCCTATCGAGAGGAGGCGATCCCAGCTCTGGCGGCGCCGCCCGGCAGTTGGGCCGAGTGGTGGGACGCGAAAGCTTACCGGGGCAATCGTGCCCTCAGGAAAGGCGCGCTAGGCACCTTCGAGTTCGCGCTCCTTGCTGATAGTGTCCCGCCGGAGAGTCTGTACCCGCTGGATTTTCCCCGCGCCATCGACAGTCTGCGCCGGATCAGCGGCCGCATCGTCGATCGCTGGTGGGAGTCGAGCGTGCGGCCCATTAGCTGGCTCGCGCGGGGCGCCGTGGATTACGCCAGCGCCTGGAGCCACCTGCTTTGGCAGGTGGGGCAGGATGGGACTCCGGTGCCATGGGTGTGGGACCAAGGCTTGGTGATGGCTGACCGCTGGGTGATTCCCGACGGTGTCCTCTACATTGAATTGGTTGCCGACTTCCTCCAGTACGCGACGCATCCGGTCGTCCAAGCCGCGCTGGCGCGAGCGATTGGCGTCGGCCCTGTCACGTCGGCGGCCTTCGCAGAGATCGAGCGACCGCTCGCCCAAACCTTGCCGACGGCGCCAGAGAACCTGCCCCTGCTTATCCATGCGGACATTTCGTGGTGGTCGAAACACGAGGCCGAGGCGGCGCAGTGGTTCAACAACTGGCTTCTCGGGGTAGGTAGCGACGCGTTCGACCGAGGGCGTGATGCTTGACCGCCGCCTAAACCGGCGCGGCCTGCTCAGCCTAGCGCTCGCGGGAACGAGCGCCATCGCGACGGGCTGCACGCCCCGAGATTCGCCGGCATCGACCGTCCAACCCAGCGAGACACCAGTCCCCTCTCCCACCGCCACCCAAGAGACGATCGCCTCACCGGTCGCCGGCTTCGTCGACGTCGATCGGTGGGCCGGGCGCGTGATGACCGTCGCCTCGCTCGGCGGTAATTACCAAGCGGCTCAAGCCGAGGCCTATTTCAAACCGTTCGAAGTGGCAACGGGGGTGACCATCCGCCAAGACACGGCAGTGTTGGGCGACGTACAGCGCCAGGTGGATGACGACGCGGTGATCTGGGACGTCGTCTGTCTTCCGACGGAGGAGGTCTTGCCGTTAGCGCGAGCGAGCTATTTGACGCCCATTGATTACAGCGTCATCGACACGTCGACGCTCCTGACGGAAACCGGCATCGTGATGCAGCATGGCGTTGGCGCCGACTTCTTCTCGACCGTGATCATCTATCCCATCGAAGCAGAACGGGTTCCTGAAGGCTGGGCCGATTTCTGGGACGTCAAACGGTTCGGCGCCGGGCGCGCGCTGAAAAAAGATCCGGTCGGCACGTTGGAATTCGCGTTGCTCGCCAGCGGCGTGCCCCGCGACCAACTGTACCCGCTCGATGTCGAGCGTGCCTTCGCCAGTTTGGCCTTGATCACGCCTGATGTGGTGATCTGGTATGAGGACAGCAAGCAACCCATCGAGTTGATTCTCGCTGATGAGATCCAGATGGCCAGTGCATGGAATGTTCGCACGGCGCTCCCTGACGCGCTCGGCAAGTTTGGCATCACCTGGCAGGGGGGAATGCTGTCGGGAGACTCCTGGGTCGTCCCCCGGCGGACGAAGAACGCCGATTTGGCGATGAGCTTCATTAGCTACGCCACCAGGGCGGTCCCGAACGCCAATTTCTGCAGGCTCCTGCCCTTTGGACCGGTCAACCGCGAGTCGCTCGACTTCCTGCGGCCGGACACGCTGAGAATTCTCCCGACCGCCATCCCACACCTGTCCGAGCAATTTGTCGAGAACTGGAATTACTGGGTGGATAACAGGGAACGGCTTACCGCCCGGTTCAACGAATGGCTGGAAACCCACTTGGCTACCGATAACATCGAGGAGTAAGTCGGCCGGCATGCCTATCAGTACAACATCGGCGTATTGCTGACGATCTCGCGCTGACACGTTTCACGGTTATATGAATCCGGGCGAACGCCGCGGGAACGACCAACGGTGCTGGCCCCCGCGCGGGGCTCAAGCCCCGACGCTGCACCTGATAAGCCGGCTCAAAGCCGGCTGCCGACGCCGGGGCGAAAGCCGAACGAATAGCCCGGAATCAGGATCGGAGGGTCTTTCCAGACACCATCCAACATCGGTTAACGACCAGTCACCTCGAGGAGCCGCGTCCGCTCGCGGCAACCCTGCTCCCGCGCGGTCGGGACTCGGGGTTGGGGTACATGAGCGCCGTCCGGGCTGCGCGGCTACATACCCCAAGCGTCCGGCGGATATGGTTTTCAGTCTTCGCTGTCACCGGCTCGTAGCGAAACGTAACTCTCGTACCGTGTTCTGGGGACCGCTCCCTCCTTGACCGCGGCGCGCACCGCGCAGCCTGGCTCGTGAACATGGGTGCAGTCTGGGTAGAAGCACTCGCCGAGAAACGCCCGGAATTCGGGAAAGTAGTTATCGAGCGACTCGGATTCGACGGCGTGCATCGCCAGCGCCCGGATGCCCGGGGTGTCGGCCACCCATGTATCTGGAGCGATGTGATAGAGCTGCGTTGCCGTGGTCGTGTGACGGCCCTTCCCCGTCGCGTCTGAAATCGCGCCTACTCCACGCTCACCGCCCGGATCTAGCACGTTCAACAAGCTTGACTTCCCCACGCCCGATGGGCCGGCAACCGCCGTGATCTTCCCGTCGAGTGCTTTGCGAACCTCGTCGATGCCACGGCCAGTGGCGACGCTGAAGGTGAAGACAGGGTAGATCCTCCGGTAATCACTCAGAAAGTGGTCGATATCGTCGGAGCGCTCACCGTCGCTTCCCTCGACGAGGTCGATCTTGTTGATGCCAATCAGTGCCGGTAGGCCTTGAGATTCCGCGAGGACGAGGAACCGATCGAGCATCCGGCGGTGTGGCTCAGGCTCCTTGATCGCGAAGAGGAACAACACTTGGTCCGGATTGGCGAGAATCACCTGCTCAACATCACGCGTATGCCGCGCCAGACGTGCTAAGACCCGGTCTCGTGCGACCACGGCCTCGATCTGTCCCTCGCCCTCACCGACGTCGATGACCGAGACCCGGTCGCCCACGGCAACGAGGTCGGTACGCCGCCGCTCACGCTTGAGAGTTCCCTTGAGTGTCGAGAGGAGCGTTCGCGGCTCATCGCGCAGTCGCACATCAAAGTACTTGCCATAGGCTCGAACGACGACGCCCGGGAGTCCCTGTCCGGTAATCTGGCCCGCGCCAATTGCGCCGAGCGTCGCGTCCCCCCGGCTCGGTGCAGCCGCGTGGGATTCCACCCGCGCTTTACGGCTCACCGCAAATCCATAGGGGATCCTTGGGATCTCTTTTCTTGGGCGTCACCGCATCGCGGACAGCCACATCGATCACGCAACGCCACTCCTTGACGAAACGATTTCAGTACCCTCGCGTTCCCCGCGCTGTCCGGAGAAGGACGCGGATCAAGCGCGGGATCGAGCCATCAGAATAGCTCTATCCAGTCTCATATCGGCTTTCATCTCGGCTGGCCTGGACTCGGCTTTCCACGGGTGGTTCGAATTCCGGCTCGACATGCCACAGGACTTCCGCGCCGCCGGCGAAAGCAATCTCGGCCAGGAAGTCAGCGAGGCGGTCGCTCGGTACGAAGTAGGTATTTTCATGGGGCTCCATGTCGGCAGATTCCAGCCGGGTGACGACCCGGTAGAACGGAGGCAAGGCCGCCTGGGCGATCTCCCTGGCAGCGCCGTGGCGATAATGATATCGGCTGCCGCGTACCGCGCTCACCCAATCTACCGGCGCCCAGCCGCTCCCATCAGGATTATCGGGAATCCACTTCCGATCGGAGCCGTCGCCATGGTGTTGCAGGCCAACGACCCGAGTCATGGGTTCCTCTCAAGGTGGTCGATCACCGATCGCGCGTAGTTGGTGATCGACTCCACAGCATGCTCAAAGGCCGGATCGGGTGCATCACCTGATGCCGCGCGCGTGTGCAGTTCAATATCCGGGTGCAGGTTTATCCTGTGCCAGGTATCGACGGGAGGCTGGGACGCGAACCCAAGCATTCGTTCAATCTCAGCATCGGTCAGACGAGAGACGTGCTCTTTGATCTGGCTCAGGGAATAACGCTGACTTTTCAAGTGCTGGATGAGACGCAAGCGAAGGAGATGCCCGAGGTCGTACGTGGCCGACGGGCCACGTCCGTAGGCGGGTGCGAGCAACCCTTGGCCGATATAGTAACGAATGGTCCGGGCAGAGACGCCCGTCTGATCTTCGAGCTCATCGATGGTATACCGATAACGTTCGGGCGCGGGCGGAAGGGCGGCCCTCCGTCCCGGTGGCGCCGGTCGTGCCGCTGACGAGGCGATATTGATCCGGTTGAGATGGTTCGCGGCCTGGCGGTTGGGCTCTCCCACGCGCTCCCTCCCCTGACAGAATATTCAGTGGCAGGGTAGCATGGCGGTCAGGTGAGTGCGATCAAACGGCATTCTTCCTGCGATGACTCGCGTTCACGGCCTTCCGATGCCTTCATCATGGAGATCACCAGTTATGCCCGGCCCCGACGATCAGCTTCTTGACCAATTGAACCAAACGCTGGAAGCGGCGGACATCAATCTCGCCGTTGAGCTGCAAGGTAAGACGCTCTTTCTTTCGGGCGAGGTGGATTCGGAGAGGAACCGGCAAGCCGCGCTCGACATCGCCCGCGCGGTGGCGAATCCGACGGGCTGGGCCATCGATGATGCCATCGAGATCATTGATGATGACAACATCGCTGGCCCGTCGGCCACGATCGCCGAGGAGATGGGCGATTTCGGGTATGTAGACCCTGACACGGTCGCTTATCAAGAGCTGGAAGGTGATGTCGCGGGGACTCAGCCCGACACGGGCGAGCTTGACCCGGACTTCACCGATGACGTGGGCACGACTGATTCAGAACTTGCCGCTGCCGAAGCGATCCCCTACTTCCCACCCACTGATCCCGTCGTTCATGTTGACGCTGACGACCCTGAAGTCCTGGAAGTGGTTGGTGGCTTCAGCGCCACCTCAATGGATGATCTGTCGGTAGATAACGGCACGGCCTTGCCACGCGACGACGATATCACCGACGCGGTGATGCGGGAGTTGCGGGAAGACGCACTGACCATCGACCTTGCCATCCAGGCCGACACGCGAAATGGCATCGTCGTCCTCCGGGGTACGGTCGAAACAATGGAGGATGCCGAAAACGCGGAGGCCGTTGCGCGGCGGGTCGAAGGCGTTCAAGACGTCGTCGAACAACTCACCGTGCTCGTCAATCAGCATCGTGGAGAGTAGAGAGGCCTTGGCGTGCCTCCCTCGCAATGCCCGGCCCGATGAGCCGTCATGGTGCCTCGGGTGAGAGACGGCGAATCATGAGTGTGCAGACGCTGCTCTGGTTTGGCATCGCCGGTGGTGCCCTCCTCTTCGCGGGATCGCTTCTCCACGCTAGGTATATCCGCAAGGAACCGCGCGCGGTGGCGTCGGGAGGCTCGTACATGTTGTTTGCCCTCCTGATGCTGCTCCTCGCGCTTGGCGCGGCGGCGGCAGGTCTGGTGGCGGGAAGCTCGTGATGGCCGGGTCTCATCTGGAGCCTCGCCACCGCATCGTCGGTGTTATTCATTTGCCTGCCCTCCCCGGCTCGGCCCTCGGCGGGCCTTCGGCGTCACTAGGCGGGATCCTCGAGGGTGCCAGGCGAGACGCGGCCGCCTACGCCGAGGGTGGCGCCCATGCCGTGATCGTTGAGAACTTCGGCGATATCCCGTTCGCGAGTGACTCCGTCTCAGCGGCGACCATCGCGGCAATGACGCTGGCGGTCGATGCCGTGCGCCGCGCGAGCGGTCTGCCGGTCGGCGTGAATGTGCTCCGGAACGACGTCTTGTCGGCGGTCGCCATCGCGGCGATGGCCGGTGGCAGCTTCGTTAGAGCGAACGTCTACATCGGGGCGGCGGTAACCGACCAGGGGCTGATCGAGGGACGGGCTCATGACGTTCAAGTGCTCATCAAAGCGCTCGACGCGCCGATCTCCGTCTGGGCCGATGTGGATGTCAAGCACGCCGCTTCGTTGGCGGAGCGCCCGATCGGTGACCTCGCCGAGGATGCCGTGAGGCGCGGTCTTGCCAGGGCGGTGATCGTCACCGGGAAGTCGACCGGCGACCCCACCGCCAAGACGGATCTGGAGCACGTGCGCCAATCGCTGCCTGACACGCCGATTTACGTCGGCAGCGGCGCAACCCCCGGGTGCATTCCCTCACTGCTCGAGATAGCGGACGGCGCCATCGTCGGCACGGCCGCCAAACACGATGGGATCGTGACGAACCCGGTAAATGTCCACCGTGTGCGCGCGCTCGTGGGCGCGGCCGGGTGATAATCATGCGCAACATGGCTTGGCGTGTTTAGAAAGAGAGATGTCCGTGGCAACCCACCTGATAGAACCAACACGAGAGACGTTGCACGGTCACTTTTCGCGCGAGTTGCTCCCGATTCTGACGATCGATTCCGGTGAGACTGTCCGATTTCGCACGTTGGACGCCCGGTGGGGAATGGAACCACCTGCGGCTGACGGCACGGCCGCGAAGCAGTTCGCCCCGCGTGACCCTGAGCGCGACAAGGGTCATGCGCTTTGCGGGCCGGTTGCAATCCGTGGAGCCGAGCCTGGGATGACCATCGAGGTCGAGATTGGTCAATTGCGGACTGGAACCTGGGGCTGGAACCTTGCCGGTGGCTTCGACTCGTCCG
>DASYWB010000266.1:0-28731 GCA_035936495.1 Thermomicrobiales bacterium | reverse complement strand
CGCGAGGGCCGTTCGCACCTTAATGCGGCAGTTCGGATGCCGGCCGCGTAGCCGGCGTTTGCGCCAGAGTCGATCTCCGGGCTATAGTCCAGTCCTTGCGAGGGCATGCCAGTGTGCGGCCGAAGGTGAGTGTGCTTTTTTGGACCGCATCTACCAGCCAGGTGCCACGACTTCCCCGAACGGGCTCGTGGCGGACAACCCTATTGCGGCGCGGGGCCTCCCTGGCCAGTCGGCGGATGCATTCATGCCGACGGGCTCGACGCGCCCAATCGAGAGTCTTTCCATCGTCATTCCCTGCCACAACGAAGAGGGAAACCTCGTCGAGCTTCACCGGCTGCTCCTGGTGTCACTCGAGCCGCTCGGCAAGCCGTTCGAGGTGATCATCATCGATGATGGCTCCACGGACGGGACCTGGGCGACGATCGCGGCGTTGCATCAGAAAGACCCGCGTGTGCTGGGGGTCCGGCACCGGCGGAATTTCGGCAAGGCCGAGGCGCTGGCGAATGGCTTTGCGGTGGCGCGGGGAGATGTCGTGGCGACGATGGATGGTGACATCCAAGATGATCCCGCCGAGCTGCCACGCTTCCTCGACAAGCTTGACGAGGGCTACGACCTGGTCTCCGGGTGGAAGCAACGGCGTCAGGATCCGCTGGGAAAGACGTTCCCGAGCAAGGTCTTCAATGGGACAGTCCGGGCCGTCTCGGGCGTCCCACTCCATGACTTCAACTGTGGCTTCAAAGCCTATCGCCGGGAGGTGACCGCCTCGCTGCGGCTCTACGGAGAGCTGCACCGGTTTACCCCCGTGCTCGCCGCCGCCGAGGGATTCTCAGTGGGCGAGTTGCCCGTGCAGCACCATGCCCGGAAGTGGGGGCGCTCAAAATACGGATGGTCACGCCTCGTCAAAGGCTTTCTGGATCTGCTGACCGTCACGTTCTTGACCCAATACCGGCAGCGACCCATGCACTTGCTCGGGCTGCCAGGACTTCTGGCGCTCGCGGTGGGCGTGTTGATCGGCGTCGCGCTCTCTCTGGAGAAGCTCATTGCCGGAACGGCGCTCGGGCAACGACCCTTATTGCTCCTGGCGGTGCTGCTGGTGATGATCGGCGCGCAGTTCTTCGGCCTGGGGTTAATCGGCGAGTTCTTGGCACACGGGTCGAACGCTCCGCGGACCGAACTCCGGCCACTAGTCCGTGAAACGCTCGGGTTGCCGCGTGGTCCCCGGGAAGTACCGGTTTCCGGCGCGAGCGGTGACACGTCGCTGCCTCCGACGGATTGACGTGCCGCTGTTCGCGTCCTCGGACCACATGTGACTCGGCAACAGTTACCGTCCAGCTTCGTTCGCGGCCTGGTCGCATACCACCGGGGATCCCTTGCTCTCCCGGGCGTTTGGTGGGACAGGGACCGCCGGTGAGCCGACCGGGCCCGGTGTTCTGCCGAGCGAACATTGTCCGGGAGAGGGGTTGGTGCGCGCAGTTGTGACTCTCTCGACCACGGGTGTCTAGCGGAAATTGGTATCAGAAGTGTGGGCTTGAGACGGGCGGGCCGATGAGGAGATTGCTTCATAAGCTCGTCCGTATCCCGACGCCGCTGATCTTCCTGGTCAGCGGTGTCGCCGCGGTCATCTTGCTCTGGCGAGAGGGATCTCTTGCCGGCATCGCCGAGGCAGCACGAGGCGCGGACCTGCCAATTGCCATCGCCGGGTTCGCGCTTTACCTTGTCGGCTTGGCGCTCCTCTGCTTCCGATGGCATATGCTGGTGGTCATGACCAAGGGCGGGTCGAGCCTGCCGCGTGCCTCCGAGGCGTTCTTGACCTCCGTGGTGATTAATTACGCGGCACCGGTGGGATTGGCGGTACCGACGCGCGCGGCGCTCACGAAGCGGGCGCTCGGCCTGTCAGTGGGCGAGACGGGAGCGGTGGCCTTCTGGGAGATCGTGAGTGACGTTCTGGTGCTGGGAATCGGCACGTCACTCTGGCTCGCGACGGCATCAGGCGGATCGAGCGCGTTAGCCGGGAGGGCCGGGCAGAACGGGGCCCTAGTGCTGTTGGCGCTCGTGTTTGGGCTGGTGTTCGTTGGCGGGGTGATCGGGAAGTCGACAGCGTTGAGACGCCGGTTCCGAGACGTCGCGGCAGGAGCGATTCGCTATCCTCGCGCGAGGCCCGCGACAGCCGGCCTCGTGGTCGGAGTCAGCCTCGGATATTGGGTCTTGCAGGGGGTCGTCCTCGCTTTGCTGCTCGACGCGTTCGGTACTTCGGCCGACGCTGGTGTCGTCCTGGGTCTGATCAGCATGCCGGTGCTCGTGGGCATGCTCAGTCCCGTGCCAGGAGGAGCCGGCGTGCGGGAAGCCCTGATGGTCGTGGTCGCCGGCGTCCACGGTGCTGATCCCGCGGCGGTGCTTGTCGCCGCCGTGACGTATCGCGTGGCGCTCTTCGCGGCCATCCCGGTGCTGTACATTGTGGTAAGACTGTGGCTGAGGCTGGTGGGTAGACGTGCCGGCGAGCCGACGGTGACCGATGGGTAGGGGATCGACGCGGGCCAGGCTCGCTCAACCAGGAGATCAGGGAGTCGATGGGAAACGCGGGCCGCGTTGAAACAGATCTGACCGGCACGGATACCGCCGCCGAGGATACCAGCAATTACCGCAAGCATACCTCCGGCAATCCACTCCAGCGGCGGATGATCGACCGGTTTCATCGAAAGATCGTGGAGACGGTCGCGGGATTATCGCCACGGAACTTTCTTGACGCCGGCTGTGGCGAGGGCTTCGTCGCGCGGATCATGCTGGAGCGCCTGCCGGGGCTGGAGCTGACCGGCTTCGACTACAATCCGGCGTCGGTGGCGATGGCGCGGGCCAAGAACCCGGGGGCCACATTTCGGGAGGCGAGCATCTTCGAGATCCCCTTCGAAGATGATCAGTTCGATGTCGTCGGCTGTTTCGAGGTGTTAGAGCACCAGGACGATCCCGGCGCGGCGCTCGCGGAGGTGGCGCGCGTGGCGCGTCAAGCGGTCGTCCTCAGCGTCCCCCACGAGCCCTTCTTCTCCCTGGCTAACGCGGCGCGGGGCAAGAACTGGGATGTCCGACCACGGGGGAGCGATCCAGATCATCGGCAGCTCTGGACACGGCGGGCGTTTAGCGCGTTCGTTGGCGGCCATCCCGAGCTTGAGGTCGTGAAGCTGGATGGGAGCTTCCCCTGGACGATCTGTGTGGCCCGGAAGCGCGTCGGGTCATCGAGCGCGGCCGGATGATACACATCAAGAGTACACTTTCGGAAAACCGCCGGGAGGTCGGGGCCATCAGGCCCTGATGCACCGGCTGACCGAGGGGTCCCATGAACAGTCTCGCGCGGTCATGTCCTGATTGCGGACGGGCCAATCGCTCCACCGATGCATTCTGCGCTAACTGTGGTACCTCGCTTGCTCAGGTGGAGCCCGAACCGCGGGCGGCCACCGCGGGAAGCCGTGCGGCAGCGCCGCAGGGCGGCTACCGGCCGCTTCCTCCCCTCCACGCTGACGGGGAGGGTGGTGGTGGCGGTCTGATCAGCCTGGGCATCATCGGCGCGCTCACGGCGCTGGTGCTCCAGGTGGGTCCGGAGCTCAGCCTTATCGTCTGGCTGATCGCGTGCCTCTCCCTGGTCGGGGGATTTTGGCAGATGCGCCATGATCGCGCTGCCTTCCATCGTGCGGGTGCCGTCACGGTGAGCGCCGGCATCATGACGCTGGCGATCATCACAAGCCGAACGATCGATCTCCAGGCGCTGCCGTTTCCCTGGGCCGGCGACGAAGCGGGCGTCGTGCAGGAACCGCTGGAGACGCCCGATTGGGCGGGGGCGACGGAAGAGGCGATTGCCGACGCGACGAGAGGTGCTCGGGGTGATGTCCGCATGGCCTTTGGTGGACCGGCCCATACCGGTGAGCACCCCGGTCCCGGACCGTCAGGCGATCCCCGGCTGCGGTGGGAGATCAGCATGGCGGGCGAGATCTTCTCGGCGCCGATCGTCGCCGATAACGTGATCTACGTTGGGAGCAAGAGCGGATTCCTCCTCGCGCTCGACGCCAAGAATGGTCGGGAGCACTGGCGTTTCGACCTTGGCAACTACATCATCCGGAGCTCGGCCGCGGCCGTCGACGGTATGGTCTACGTGGTCGGTGGCTATGACATCTACGCGCTGGACGCCACGAGCGGTCAGCCACGGTGGCGGTTGCCGATCAAGCTGGCGGGGCCATCATCACCGGCCGTGGTGGACGGTGTGCTCTATGTCGCGAGTCAAGAGGGAGAGCTCTATGCGGTCGAGGTGGAGACGGGAGCGCTCGCCTGGCACTATAAGGCTGACGGGCTCGTGTTCTCGTCACCAGCGGTTGCCGGTGGGATGGTCTTTATCGCCAACGATGCCGGCGACCTTTATGCGCTGGAGGTCGGGACGGGGCGACTCCGCTGGCGGATCTCCGGACTTGGCGCGGTTTACGGGTCGCCGGCGGTGGGTGGCGGAACGGTCTTCGTTAGCAGCTTGGACGGGATGCTCGTGGCGGTCGACATCGCGACCGGCGAGGAGCGCTGGCGATTTACCGCCGGCGGCAGCCCGACACCGGCGGTCGTTGACGGCATGGTCTATGCGGCCGCGGGCGAAAGTGGCCTCGTCGCCCTCGACGTGGAGACCGGCAAGCCGCGGTGGACCTTCGCGACGGGTGCTCCTATCACCTCGTCTCCGACAGTGGCAGATGACGTCATCTATGTCGGGAGTGGCGCAACGCTTCATGCCATCGACGCGGAGGGTGAATCACTTTGGCGGTACCCCACTCGCGACGTCATCTCGGCCAGCCCGGCGGTTGCCGGGGGGCTTGTCCTATTGGCTAGTCAGGACGGTCATCTCTATGCCCTTGGCGGCACGGAAGATCCCGCTCCCGTGAGCTAGAGCACCCGTGCATTGGGATGGGAGAGGTCGTGGCGGATGAGTAAGGGCGGTGCCGTATGGCGGTAAAACGGAGCTTGGATCATCGCGACGCGCTCCGGTTGCTCGTTCCAGGGCCGGTGAGCCTTGTCTCCACGCTCTATCGGGATCAGCCGAACGTGATGGCCGCGAGCTGGATGCTCCCCATGAGCTTCGATCCGGTCTATGTCGGCGTCGCGATTCATCCTGCGCGATTGACCCACGAATTCGTCAGTAAGACGGAAGTCTTTGTCATCAATATCCCCACGGTCGATCTGATGAGCGCGGTGCAGGCGGCGGGGACCAGCTCCGGCCGGGAGGGTGATAAGTTCGCGGTCACGGGTTTGACCCCGGCGGAGGCTGTGGAGATTGAGGCGCCGTTGGTCGCCGAATGCGTGGGCCATATTGAGTGCGGGGTCATTGACCGCCATTCGTTCGGCGACCACGACTTGTTCGTGGGCCGCATATTGCAGGTGCAAGCGCTGGATGAAGCCTTTGGCGGCTTCTGGAACGTGGAGCACGACGCGGGGCAGTTGCTCCATCATCTAGGCGGAGACCGCTACGCGGGCCTCGGGAAGGCGTACCGCGTGGAGATGGAGGAGGTCTGATCGTTCTGTCAACGGTCGCCAGCGTTCATTCCACCTCGCACCCGGAGTAAATGAGGATCATCAGGTCCACCTGTCCAAATGGCTCGGCCACGTTCGCGATAGATTCGAACACCGTCGCATCGGTGAAGAGGTCCGGCAGCTCGCTCTGCAGAAGGTCATTGATCGACTCGGCGAGCGCATTGCCCGTTCCGATATCTGGACCATAGCCCGAGGTCAGGACGAAGCCGACGCGGCAGCCATCTCCATATTGGCCGAGCGCCTCTTCGAGTTCCTGGCGTGCTTCATCGATCGCGCCGTCGTCTCCGTCGAGGACGCCGTTGAGGTCGACTTGGATCGAGACTTCGAGCGGGTCTGGGTCAAGCGAGCTATTGGCCGCGATCTCGGCCAATACGGTAGCGGTCGCCTCGGAGGCGGCTTGCTGGGTCGCGAGCGCGGAGATGGTGCCGAGAGCCGCCGCTTCCTCGGTTGAGGCTATCGAGACAGACGTGCTGGCGGTTTGGACACGCGCTTGGGCGGTAGCGAGTTCGCTTTCACTCAGGGCTTGCGTATTCGATTGGGCATCAATGGTCGCTTGAGCTGCCGTGGCGGCCGCGGCGGCGGTAGCGGCCGCGTTGGCGCCACTGCGAGCATTCTCCGTGGCGATGGCCCGGATCGCTGCGACGTCGGTGGCTTGGGCGTTGGCCGTGGCGAGGACGTTGGCGCCGGATTCGGCGTTGGCGGTCGCGATGGCGGCAGCCGTGGCCGCTTGGCGCGCACGGGATTCCGAGGTCGCCGCGGCGGCTGCCTCATCCGTGGCGAGGGCGGCGATCGTCGCCTCGGAGGATCGTGCGTCAAGCGTGGCCTGAGCGGCGGCGGTCGCTTGCTGCCGGGTCAGCGTGTCGATGTTCGTGGTGGAAGCGGCCCGCTCGGTTGCGAACGCGGCGATAGTGGCCTCCGCCGCGAGCGCATCCTCGGTGGCCCGCGCATCGATGGTCGCTCGTTCCTCGGCGGTCAGTGCCGCCCGTGTCGCCAGGGTGGCGGCGGTCGCGCTGGCCTCCTGTCTGGCGATCGCGGCAGATGTGGCGATGGCGTTGGCCCGGTTCTCGACCGCGACGAGGTTCGCCTCGGAGGTCGCGAGCAGATTCGGAGTCGCGGTCGGTGTAGGCGTCGGCGCGGGTTCGCCGGTACTGCTGACCATGAAGATCAGCGCCAGCGCGAGGAGCAGGTCGGCGAAGATCCAACCTCCAATCTCGTACATTGATCGCTGAGGGCGGCGGCGGCGGTTCATGCGTCTCCTGATCCGTTCGTCAAAGCCGGCTCGCGGTGGGCAACACGGTCGTTCATCGGTCCGCCGGCCGGGGCGTGCCGATCTAGCGGTTGGGCCGTTTTTGACCTCGTGGCCACAGGCTAGGGCGTTCGGTCGCCGGCGTCTGGACGGGTTCGCTCGTCGATTGCCATGCCGCGGGCGGTTGTCCTGGGGATGCCGGTTGCGGCCGGGAAGGCGAAGATGGCCATGCCGACGCGGGGTCGGCGGGCTGGGAAGGAGCCGTTGCTGGCCGGGTCGCGCGTGACAAGACAGCCGTCAGCTCATCCAGCCGGCGGAGCAACCCGGAGAGGTCGTCGCTCACTTCTCGCTGACGCTGGGCGGTCGCAATGCCAACTGCGCTCAAGTCGCGAGCAACCTGGGAGATTCCACCGGCGACATCGCGTTGTTCGCGGAGCAATTCATCGAGATGCGATGTCTGTGCTTCGCTCTGCTCGGCGATTCTGGCGAACTCGAGCTGGAGCTGGGCGAGCCCGGCTCCAATCTGGTTCAGTTGCCGCGTGCTGTCGATGACACCACCGGTACTGCCCAAAAGCGCGTCGGCAAGCCGCGTGTTGACCTCCGTGCCCTCGGCCAGGGCGGCATCCACCCTCTCCTGATTGGCAGCCAAGGACTCCGCGATCGTGGCGATGCTCCGGACCGCCTCACCAGCGACCCGGCCGGCTTGGGCCGCCGCTCCCGCGCCCGCGATCGCCCGGTCCGACGACTCGGTGAGACTCTCCGCCGCTTCCGAGAGTTGACGGACGAGGGCACGGTCACTTTGAATCCCGGTGTTCGTCGATCGCTCAAGGTTATTGACCGCGTTGAGTAGGGTGCGCTGCTGATCGCCAGCGACGCTGATCTCGCTGGTCAAGTCGCCAAGAATCTCGGTCAATCCGCTCGAGACTTGGCGGAGATCGAGGAGGAGGCGATGCGTCTCCTCGGCTCCGGCTCGCATACCGCTCGCGAAGACGCCGAAATCGGCGAATTCCCGTTCGCGCCGTTCCGCGATGGAGGCGAGGCGGTCTTGCTCCACGCTGAGCCGCGTCAGCATCTCTTGCGCTCCCCGATCGAACCGATCGGCCAATCGCTCGATGGATCGCGTGATTGACGCGGGCCGGCTAGAACGCTCGCTCGCCAGCGCGACGGTGGCCGCGCCCAGCACGTTGTCGAAATCGGCCTGGAAGTGGGAGGCAGTGCGGGCGATCTGATCCTCCCGCTGGTCGCGTTTTCCTTGAGAGTAGAACGTGAGCAGGATGATCAAGGCGATGAGGATGACGTCGATCAGCGCGACCGTGGAGAAGGAGTTGGCCAGCAGGCTACCTTCTCCGCCGAACCCTCGCTGCCAGAGCAGGAGGAACGGCGCGCGCACTTGCTCGGGGTTATCGCTGAGATACTTATCGTACGCTCGCGATGCCTCATAGAATGCCAGCCATGTGAGTAACAGGGGAACGAGGACAAGGACATCTCGAACCCGGGTCGCTACTTCAATTGAGGCGGGAGAGTATCCACCCTCACGACGGAGGGCGTAGGCGTGGGCCAGGCGATCACTGTTGAAGGCGCGGCTGAGATCGACGTCGGACCAGCGGGCGCGTCCTTCATCGCTGGTTATTGCATGCGCGAGATCAATCAAGCGCTCCGCGGATCGCGGATCGACCTCGTAGAGCGAGGACGCGATGCCCTCCAACTCGTCAACGAGCTCGGGCTGCCCCGAGAGATCGAATGATCTCCTCGACGGCCCGATCGGCGAGGGCAAGCGCCTCCGGACATCGTTGTCAGCTGGTAAGGGGCGCGTGGCGTCCCGTAAGGAATGGTCCGCGGCTCGTCCACCAGGTTGAGCTGGCCCCGTCTGGTTCGCTTGGTCGTGTAGCTTGGATTGTGATCTGGTCTGCGCCACGATTATCCATGCTTTCCGGTCGCTCCCGGCGACGAATCTAGAGCCGGGACGTCCGTGGTTCGACTACAATCGTCGTCGCTACATGCCAATGTACCATCCGGCAGGCCCCTGCCGGCATCCCAACAGCCGGAGTTTTCGACCAGAGGGGACGAATGCCCCATGCCAACCCTTGAACAGCTCGATGCCGCGATGTCGCGGCCGTGGCTTCAGGTTCCCGCGGTGCAGCAGCTTGGCGGTGGCCATCTCTCCCTCACCGACCGTGGTCGTCCAGCGCGCGTCGTTGGCGCCGATGCCGCCGTCTACCAACTGCGGCAGAGCAATGGAAAGGTCCTTGCGCTCCGATGCCCATTGAGTGATACGTTCACTGAGATGTATGGGGTTCATTATCGAGCGCTAACGGTTGGCGGAGGGTTGGAGCGATTGAGGTTGGAGCCCGGTTGGCTCGCGGGGAATCTCAGGTACGTGGGGGAAGGTCTGATGATTCCCCGGCGAGAGTTCCGCTCCTCCGGCCATCCGGTCATTGCCATGGAGTGGATTGAGGGTCTCACGCTGCTCGATACCGTGCAAGAGGCGTGTAGCATCGGCCACCATCAATCACTCGCCACACTGGCTCAGGAGTGGCTCTCGCTCGTTGCCGGGATTGGTGAGGCGGGATTTACTCATGGCGATCTCAGCGCTGAGAACGCGATCGTTCGACGCGACGGACGGATCACGCTCGTTGACTACGACACCTGTGCATGGCCGGACTCGGTGCCGGCTTCGACACCGGTAGGAACACCCGGCTTCGTCCATCCCCGCGCGAGTGAACGCACACCCGCGGCAAGCAAGGACGCATTCGCGGCGCTCATCGTCTATGTCTCCTTGCAGGCCCTGGCGGTTCATCCAGGGATCTGGGAGCGGGCACGAGCTCAGCCCGCGAGGACGGGTCAAGAGCTCCTCTTCAGCACGAGGCAGCTGGCTGACCTTCAGTCATCACCCGTATTTGCGGAACTCTTACGTCTAGAAGACCGGCCGATTCAGCCGTTGCTCTCGGCGCTTTCGGCAGTCTGCGCCGGCGCTCCGGACGCGGTTCCTCCCCTTGAGGTGTTGGCTGCCCGGGCTTCTGAGGGACCGGCTCGAACCAGGAGGTCGGAGATGAACCGGGCACCGGTGATCTCGGCCGCCGGGGGGATCGCTCGCGCGGGGCGTGTCGACGGCAATGGGCGGCAGTCGAATCAACCGGTGGCTCCGGGGTTGGCCTCCATCCCGGCGCGCGAGGACCGGCGGGCGGGCCTCGTCCAACGTCTCCACGCGGCGGTTGCCGCGGAGGATGCCGAGGCGGTTGCCGAGGTTTGGCCGGAGCTGCAAGGCGATCCCCACATTTCGGCAATCGCGATCTTGGTCGCCGACATCCTCCAACGTCGTTTCGGACAGGTCATCGCCGAGGCGCTGCGGCGGGGCGATGACGAGACCATCGTGAGATCGGTGCAAGAGGCGCAGGATGCCGGCGTCGCCGTAACCGTCTCGACGCGCCGCGCGGCGCGGGCGGCGGCTCGGCGTATCAGACTACGGGAGCGCCTCGCTGCCGCGATTGAGGCGGGTGACCCGACGACGCTAGTGGCGCTGGCGCGGGGGCCACACCTCGAGGAGATACAGCCGATCGACCGCCGGACGTCGGACGCGTTAGCACGCGCGGAGAGGCGGATGGAGCTTGACCGAGCATTGCAGGCCGGGGACGATGCGGCGATTGCCAGAGCGCCTGGATCGGGGGCGACGCTTGATGATCTACGGCTCGACGACGCGACACAAGCCAGAATCAATCTTGCCGTTCGCCGGACGGAGTGGCTGGGTCTTGTCCGGTCCGCCTTGAGGTCCCGAGATGCGAAGGCGCTAGACGCCGCACTCCAGGATGTTCCCGCGGGTGCGCGAGATCGCTTGAGTCAGGTCGAGCGTTCACGAGTGGAACGGCTGATTGAGCGTGAGCGCTCCGTCCGGAGGCTGCATCGAGCGCTGGCCGATGGATCAGACGAGGCTATTCTCGACGCGGTTACGACCGTCATGGCGTCGGGAGCACCATTGCCCGAATTGATTGACTGGGAGGAGGTCCAAGGCGTCATCGACCGGATATCTCTTTACGAGGCGGTGCGGGAAGCGGCGAGCACTTCTCCGCCTGACGACTCACGGCTGGCGCGGCTCTTACCCGCGGCGCGCTTAGTATCGCGGGAGTTCCCCGCGCTGGCAGGGGACCTCGATATCGATGAGCTGGAGCGGCGCGTATTACGCGCGAGCCACCTCACGCGGGTGCTTGACGCACTAGCAGGCGGCAATGACGAGGCGATCGTGGCAGCGGCCCTGCCGGACGCGTTTGGCGCCATGGGAAGCTTGAATGCGCAACAACGGGCGCGGGTGGAGGCAGCCGTGTCCAGGGTCGGCAGGAGATGAGAGTCAGGCATTTGGCCCCCTCTTAACTCGGGGCCCCACCCCTTCTCCCGATTCCGCGAGAGGGGATTTCTCGTTGCGATGCGCCGTATTGAAGGGATAGGGAACATGCGTCCCTTTGAGCCATCTGCTATGCCGGTGGTGGTACTGGCGTGGTCCAGGAACGGTCCTTGGCGCTGCGTTCGACCGCGTCGAGGACGGCTTGGCACCGGAAGCCGTCTTCAAAGGTTGGGGCCGGTGTGGTGCTGCTACCGATACCGTCGAGCAGGTCCTTGATGGCGTGGACGAAGGTGTGCTCGTAGCCGAGAATGTGCCCGGCTGGCCACCAGGCTCCCGCGTAGGGATGAATCGCGTCGGTGACGTTGATGGTGCGGAAGCCTTGCAGTCCAGCCGGATCGTCGGCGAAATAGACCTGAAGCTCATTCAGGCGTTCGAGGTTGAAGGCGACCGTGCCATTCGAGCCATTGATCTCGAACGCGTTGTAATTGCGCCGTCCCGGAGCCAAGCGGGAGGCCTCGAAGGTCCCGGTGGCGCCGTTCTCGAAGCGGGTGAGGAACATCGTCGCGTCGTCAACCGTGACCGGGCCGCGCTCGGTTGAACCGCTTGCCGAGAGGCCCGCGCCACCGGCACTGGGTGCTTCCAAAGGGCGTTCCTTGATGAACGTGTCGAGGGTGCCGACTACCTCGGTGACCTGTCCAACGAGGAAGTGGGAGAGATCGAGGATGTGGGCGGCGATGTCACCAAGGGCGCCGGACCCGGCGAGCTCCTTTTGCATCCGCCAGACGAGGGGAAAGTCGGGATCGTTGATCCAGTCCTGGAGATAGACGGCGCGCCAGTGCCGGATCTCACCGAGCTTGCCCTCGTCAATGATCTGCTTGGCAAGCTGGACGGCCGGTACACGGCGATAGTTGAAGTTCACCATCGCGACAACGTCAGCCTCGCGAGCGGCTTGCAGCATCTCACCGGCTTCGTCCAATGAGTTTGCCAGCGGTTTCTCGCAGAGGACATGCTTTCCCGCTTCGAGGGCGGCAAGCACGATGTCATGATGCGTATTGCCGGTCGTCGCGACGTCGATCAGCCCTATGTCGCCGCGGTTGACGAGGGCCCGGTAGTCCGTCTCGTACCCTTCCCAGCCGAGCGTCTGGGCGGCCTGACGGACACCGTTCTCATCTCTACCGCAGATGGCGACCATCCGAGGGACCGGGTCGACATCGAAAAAGTGGCTAACCTGCCGATAGGCGTTCGAATGCGTGCGCCCCATGAACTTGTAACCGACCAGCCCGACACCAATCTCGCTCATTGTTCGCTCCGTTTCGTAGACGAAGGACGAAGTCGGAAGACAGAAGACGAAAGACTGTGCTGGCGGGGAAGCTACACTCTCGACGACTACCGACTACCGACTACCGACTACCGACTACCGACTACCGACTACCGACTACCGACTATGTCCACCAGGCTTCACCTGGTTGTTCGGTCATGATCTGATCCTGCAGGAAGCTGACAGCTTTGGTGAAGCCCTCGTTGACGCTCATCAGGGAATCTTCGTGCTCGATGGAGAGGGCGCCATCGTAGCCCGCGAGCCGGAGCTCGCTGATCAGGGAGCGCCAGAACTCCGGGCCATGCCCATAGCCGACCGTGCGGAAGATCCACGAGCGGTGAACCTCGTCGGTGTACGGCTTGGTGTCCAGGACCCCGTTGCGCCGGACATTGGCGGGGTCGACCCAGGTGTCCTTCATGTGGACGTGGAAAATTGCGTCGCCGAGCTCCCTCACGGAAACGAGCGGATCCATTTGCTGCCAGAAGAGATGAGACGGGTCGAAGTTGACGCCGATCGTCTCGCCGCCGATCTCACGCAGGCGCCAGAACGACTCCGTGTGATAGGCGACGAAGCCCGGATGGAGTTCGATGGCGACGCGGACGCCGTGGTCGCGGGCAAAGGCGGCAGCATCCTTCCAGTAAGGAGCGACGCGCTCATTCCATTGCCATGCGAGCGTCTCCAGGAAATCCGGTGGCCAGGGGCACGTGACCCAGGATGGCCGTGTGGATTGTTCGGACTCGCCGGGGCAACCCGAGAACGTGATCACGTTCTGGACGCCAAGCTCGGCGGCGAGGCGAACCGTGTCCCGAAACGCCTGGTCGTCGGCTTCCGCTTGGGCCGTATTGGGGTGAATCGGGTTGCCGTGGCAAGAGAGCGCGCTGATCTCGAGTCCGCGGCTGCTGATCGCCTCTTTAAAGCTGGTGAGGACTTGGGAGTCGGCGAGGAGCTTCGCGGGTTGGCAGTGGGCGTCTCCGGGGTAGCCGCCCGTACCGATTTCCACGGCCTGGCAGCCAGTCTCCTTGATGTAGTCAAGTGCTTCCTCAAACGGCCGTTGGGCAAAGAGCACGGTAAACACGCCAATCTTCATTGATGTACCTCCCTTTCGAGCCGTTGGCGTTTCGCAATCGTCCGCCGGTCGGGTGATTCCCCGTGTTGGCGGCGCATGATATCAGTGAGTGCGCGGGAGGTCCATACCATGCGCGACGGCGTGCTCTCGTTGATTGGATCCCGGTGTATGGCTCGGGCCGCGGCCAACGAACGGCGGGGTCCCGGCGGCGCTCGTCTAGCGGGCCGCGATGGTTGAGGCGGCTATCTCTCGCAACTACCCGGGTACATAGCCTGGTGTAGAGTTGCCGGACGTAGAGGCATGCAAGTGGTGGGGTGCGCGAGGGACCGTGGACACGACCTCGACCGCGAGAATCGACAATCCAGGAGCTCACCGTCCGGCCAGGGCATCGACGATCATCGCCGGGCGATACGAGGTCGATCTCGATACCCCGCTGGGCAGCGGTGGCATGGCGATGGTCTACCGGGGACGCGATTTGCGGACTCGGCGACCGGTGGCGATGCGGACGCTCCGCGTGGAGTACCGGCGCGACCCGGCGATCCGTGCCCGCTTCCGGCATGAGACCCGCCTCCAGGCCTTCGCGTCACATCCCAACATCGCGCGAGTGTTCGATCTCCATGAAGAGGGAGATGCTCCATGGGCGGTGCATGAATTTGTGCCGGGGGCCTCGCTCGCGGACTTGCTGGAACAACACGGGCCGTTTGCTCCCGATGACATTGCCAACGTTCTCGACCAGCTCGGCTCGGCCCTATCGCATCTGCACCAGGGCGGCGTCGTTCATCTGGACGTGACTCCGCGGAACGTGCTGATTACCGACGATGGGCTGCTGAAGCTCATCGATTTCGGATTAGCACAGAGCGCGGGAACGGTGCAGGAGTCTATCGGCGGGTCAACGTTCGGCACCGCCGCTTATCTCGCCCCCGAGCAGGCGACGGGGGAGCCGGTTGGCCCCGCAACCGATGTCTACGCGCTCGGCTGTGTCGTCTACGAATTGCTCACCGGCAGCCCACCATTCGCGTCGGCCGACGGGGACGGCGGAAAGCGAGAGGTCATCAACGCCCATCTGCGGGAGGAGCCTCGACCACCGAGCCAAGCGCTGCCAAGCGGCAAGGTTCCGGAAGCACTCGACGACGTAGTTCTTTGGGCGCTAGCGAAAGATCCCGCGGAGCGTTATCAGCGAGCGGACGCGTTTGCCCGCATGTTTCGAGCGGCCGTGGAAGGCATGACCGTGGGCAACTCGGCGACGACCACGCCGGTGGCATTGATTGACGTGCCGGCGTATCGACCTCCCCGATCTCCTCATATCGTTCCCAAGCAGGATGCACCGGAGCGGGTGGAGTGGTTTAGCGAGGAGCCAGCGCGGCGCACGAGCCTCGGACGCGGAGTCGGGAAGGGGGTGTATCGTCTTGGCGGCCGCGTCGTCCGGCGAATGGGGTGGATGCGCCGCCTCATCTGGCGAGTTACGGTACTGCTTTTCGTTGCCAACGTGCTGTTGGCAGCCGGAATCGTCCTGGTGCAAGGGCCGGAGGCGTTATTGGCGAGGACGCCGGCGCTTCGCATGGGAGGCATCGCCAACGTCGTTGAAGACGACTATACGGTCCGCGCCGCGGCAGGCCTGAACGCGCCTCCTATCACAACAGTCTCCTCGGGGGAACGATTGGTGCTGACGGGGGAACCGGTCCTGGCGGATGGCCTCCGCTGGTGGCCCGTGGAGTTCGACGACGATGGGCAGACGAGGGACGGGTTCATTGCCGAGAATGGTATTGAACCAGTCGCCGAGGGGATCAGCGACAAGCTGCTGAGGTCCGTGGAGCGGCGATTCGACGAATTGCGTTCCAACGCGGAGACGTGGTTGACCGGCGAGTAGCCTTCAGGGTATTCACGTGTCGATGCGTCCGTAGTACTTAGTGTCATGTTGACAATTACTCATAGTGCTCCTATAGTTTGAGATGCAGAGAGCGGAGTTCGTTCGCAACGGGTGGTGGCTCATCCTGGCCACCGCGACTCGGTCCGAGTCGAAACCGGCGCGTGGAAGCGACAGGGGAGCGACGGTTCAGCATGGTAGTAGAGACGAAGGCGCGTGCCACGGACCCGATGATACTGACCCCGTGGCTGTCGGATCCGCAGCTAGAACCCGCTTCGTGCGTCCCCGAGGAGGGGACCGGGGCGTACGACCAGTTGCGCCAATATGGCGTCGAATCGTTGCGCCAGGAGCGTATTCCCCGGACGTACTTCAAGATGGACCCCGCCGAGCGAGACGCGAAGATCTGGGGGTTGAAGCGTCAACTTGGGGACCGCCTCGTCGTGCTGGGGCATCATTACCAGCGGGACGAGGTGATCCAGTTCGCGGACTTCCGGGGCGATTCGTTCAAGCTCTCACAACAGGCAGCGGCGCGGCCGGACGCGGACTTCATCCTCTTTTGCGGCGTCCACTTTATGGCCGAGAGCGCCGACATTCTCTCGGCACCGCATCAGCGGGTGATCCTGCCTAATCTAGAGGCGGGTTGCTCGATGGCCGACATGGCCAAGGCCGAGGATGTCGAAACCGCCTGGCAGGCTTTGGCAGGACTGGGCGTTGACGGCGTCGTGCCGATTACCTACATGAACTCGGCCGCGGCGCTGAAAGCCTTCTGCGGACGAAACGGCGGTATTGTCTGCACGTCGTCCAACGCGGGACGGGTGTTCGACTGGGCGTTTGAGCGGGGCGACAAGCTCTTCTTCTTCCCGGATGAGCACCTCGGTCGCAACACGGGCGTCAAGAAAGGGATTCCAACGGAGGAGATGGTCGTCTGGGACCCATTCCAGCCGCTGGGGGGTAATACGCCGGAGCAGTTGCGGGCGGCGAAGGTGATCCTCTGGAAGGGGTATTGCTCGGTTCACGCCCGGTTCTCAGTTGAGCAGATCGAGGATGCGCGGGCCGAGCATCCCGACGTGCAGGTGATCGTGCATCCCGAATGTCAGCTCGAGGTGGTGCAGGCCGCGGATTGCGATGGCTCGACGGAACTCATCATCGATACCATCCGCGACGCGCCCGGGGGTACGACGTGGGCAGTCGGTACGGAGATCAATCTCGTGCGCCGGCTCGATGCCGAGCTTCCGGACAAGCACGTCTTCTGTCTCGACCCGGTCGTCTGCCCGTGCTCTACCATGTATCGCGTTCACCCAGCCTACGTCTTGTGGACACTGGAGCATCTGGCGGCGGGTGACGTGGTCAACGAGATAAAGGTGGCACCCAACGTGGCCCGGGACGCAAGCGTCGCGCTTGAACGTATGCTATCGGTGCCGTAGACGAGCGGTCAGCTGCCCGCAATCCGCCGTCAGCAATCAGCCATGCTGACCTGGATCCGGATTGCGGAGATGATAGATGAACTCCTCGTCACCCGGCACACCGGAGGCGGCCACACGAGCCACCGCGAGATCGACGTCGTAGGGGGTGCGGCGGAACTCCACATCCGGGCCGAGAATCGCCCAGCAGGCGCCGGAATCGTGATGGAGGCCGACGCTGCCGGCGTTGATGATCCGCTTCCCAGCCACCTGCCGGTCGAAATGCACGTGAGTGTGACCGCAGACAATTGTTCGCTCCCGGACCGGTCGCACCATGGCCTCGACTTCCCCCTCACGCATCCATTCCGAGATCGCCTCTTCATCACTTCTTGGCGATCCATGGCAGAAGAAGACCGGCCCTAGGCCGCTGACGGTGAGTCGCTGAAACTCGGGAAGCGTCCCGAGAAAGACGCGCTGCGCAGCATTCAACTGCTTAGCGCACCACGCGGTAATCTGCGCGATCTCCGGCGGGACAGCCGCCAAGTTGTCATGACCGTCGGCCACCTCTCGGTCGGCGTTGCCACGTACGAACTTGGCGCGGATACCTAATCGCATCACGCGATCAACACAGGCGCGCGGCTCGGTTCCCCATGCGATATCCCCACCAACGACGATGCGTTGGATACCGAGCGCGTCAATCTCAGCAAGGACTGCCTCGAGTGCGGTCCGGTTGCCATGGATGTCGTAGATGGCGGCGATACGGGGCTGGTGTTCCATGGTGCCCATGGGATTGAACGATACGCGCCGTGCGGGGTGCGACGATTAGGCGAGGCGGAAGATCGGGTGCGCGGGAGCAGCCTGGAGCAGCTCTTGTTCGCTGGACTCCACTGAAACCTCGAATAAACCTTTGGCCTGGCCCGCGTAGTTGTGCAGGTACGCACGGATGAGTGGAGGCTTCGCGGCGTCCTCAATCTCCGTCAGAGTGATGCGCTCGTCCCGGCCGCCACGCCGGAGGTTTGCCGACCGCGTGGCTCGCACGTTCTTGACCCAATCCGTTTCTCCACGGGGCGCCACCAAATACCGTGTTCCATTGAGATTCAGCACGTTGACGGGAACCCTTCGGATCGCGCCGGTCTTGCGGCCACGGACGGACAGGACATACGCATCCCGTGGACCACGGCCGAGGCGACCGACGACGAACATGAGCGCGGGATTGAGGACCTTTCGGACGATCCAAGGCGGAGCGTTGTTGCTCATCAGGAACTCCTCCTTCGCATGATGCGTATCAGCAGGTGCTGACGCCACAGGATACAATGCGCGCTGGTATCTGGAACGCGAGAGCGGCAATTCGGCCGCTGCGCCGGATGAGGAGGGGCGAGTCGTGGTCGTCGTAGGAGAAGAGGCACCGGCGTTTACATTGCGTGGGGCGCGTGGGGATGAGGTCCGCCTGGAGGATCTGCGCGGTAAGCGGCGGGCGCTCCTGATCTTTTATCCAAAGGATTCCACCGCGGGTTGAACGGCGCAGTTGTCCGCCGTTGGCGCGACCATTGACGACTTCCGGGCGCTGGACACCGATGCGTACGGCGTGAATCCCGATAACGCGGCGAGCCACCTGGCGTTCATCGAGCGACAAGGGTTTCCGTTCGATCTCCTCGTGGACGAAGGGCGGTTAGTCGCGGAGGCCTACGGGGCGGTCAAACCGGACGGCTCTGGCATTCAGCGGACGGTGGTGATCGTTGGCAAGGACGGACGCGTGCTCTACCGAGAGCAGGGGGCTCCGCCACCGGCGGATCTGCTCGCCGCGATCCGAGCCGCCGAGGACGCGCCGGCTGACGAGGACTACTCCTCCCAGTAGCACGGAATATCGAAGTAGCCGCAGAGCTCTTGTTCCTCGTGACGGCTGAACGGCTGCCCAAGGCTGACCGAGGGTGCGGATTCGAGCGCGGCGCGGTTCACGGCGAGGCGAACCGGCTCTTGTTTGAGGTCGACGAGTGTCGCCGGGATCGGGACATGACGCCGTCCGAGCCCAAAGACTCCGCCGAAGGTCACCACGACGTACCGGACCGTTGGAGTGCCATCAGCCGCGGGCGTCGCCGGATCGACCAGGATGTCGCCGATGGCGCCAAACTCCTCTCCTTGGGCGTCAACGACCAGCGCGCCGCAGGGCGTATCGCTGGGATCGGCGTCGATCTCCGCGCAGAGGTGGCGGAGCGGCGCGACAGCGTCGGCGACCACGATGTCGCTGCCCGCGAACGAGCGCGCCGTGCGCGCCAGGAGGGCGGTCAGCTGAGAGGCGATTTGCGCGTCGGTGTTGGCGCGGCCGATGTGGACAGCGCTGTTTTCGGCGAACAGGCGCTGAGTCTGTTGAGCGGAGCCGCTGTCGCGCGAGGTCACGGCGATCAGCGCCACACCCGCTTCCAAGCGCCGCTCAATGTATTCCGCTTCGTCCGTGTCGAACCCGAACTCCTGGATCGCTAAGTTGAGCTTGAGGGCGCCGGGATCCGCCCAGGCGTCCGAGCCCGGCGAATCGCCCGTGGCGCGCGCGTCTGACAACCCGGTCAGCGCGGCACCGATTGGCCCGGCGACGAGGAAGGTCCCATGCCTGGGCACGATGAGCGAGGCCAGCCCTTGGAGCCAGCCACCGACCGCGTCAAGGGCCGTCGCGACAAGAACCCGCGCGACCGCCCCTCCCTCGTCGAGCGCGCCGCGTTCCTCCGCCGCCCGGTCGCGCACGATAAGGGAGACCTGCTCAGGGTTGCCGGTGGCCTTACGGATGGCGATCAAGGCTTGCTCGGCGTCGATGTGGTCATCAAAGAGGCCAATGACCGTTTGGAGCGTGACCGGTCCGTCGTGGCCAGAGTGATTGAGTGCAACCGCCATACATCGTCTCCCACCACTCAGGAGACGTCCCTTCGATGCCGGCTGGCACATAAGGGCGGGGCAGAACCCGCCATCCTGAGATCACTCGAAGCATACCCGAGAGGCGCTCCATCATCCCGCGGCCGGCGCCGAATCCGCTCCGTGAGGTGCTGACGGCGGCACGGTGGGTGACGGATCCGGGCGATCGGTGGCGGATGACGGCGGCTCCGCTTCTCCGATCACGGAAGCGGCAAAGGTCGTGCCGTGATCACGGGCCAGCGGATCCTCGTGCGTCCCGTAGAGGATATTTTGTAACAGCACCTGGACCGCGGCGGCGACGGGGATGGCCAAGACCGATCCAATCGGGCCGGCGAGGACGCCGCCGACGAGCACGGCAAGGACGACCGTAAGCGGCGTGAGGCCGACCGCGTTGCGCATGACGCGTGGGACGAGGAAGGCACCTTCCAGTTGTTGAAGCACGATCACGAAAACGACGACCATCAGCGCTTTCTCGGGAGACGAGGCGAGGGCAACCACCGCGGCAGCACCGCCGCCGAGGAACGGACCGATGAATGGGATCAGCTCGGTCACGCCAGCCCAAATGGCGAGGGCCAGCCAGAACTTCACGTCGAGCAGCAGAGGTGAATAGGCCACCGCGGAGATGCTCCCAATTACCGCGCAGAGGACGAGCTGCCCGCGCGTCCAACCGCCGATCTTCGCCTCAATGGTGTCCCATAGAGCATGGGCGCGATCCCGGCGGTCGAGGGGAAAGAGACCGAGGATGACGCGCTTGATGATCGCCTTCTCGGTCATCCAGTAGAAGGCAACGATCAGCACGGTAATCGTCGTGAAGAGTAATCCGACGAGCGAGGTGAAGAATCCAAGCGCCGTCGTTCCCTCGATGGGTGGGTTGAGCCGGAACTCCCGGAAGGCATCCCCGATGTTGTCGAGCGTATTTCGAACAGACGACCGTATGAACTCATTGTCGCTCTGCCGGGCCTGCGTCTCGAGGTCATCGAGAATGCCAGGGATGCTGTCAAAGAGCGCTCCACCCTGGCGAACAAGCGGTGGGAAGATGAGATAGATGCCGAGGCTGAAGAGCGCGATGAGACCGACATAAACCGTCATGATGGCCTGGCCACGGGTGAGACCCTTACGACGGAGGCGGTAGACGATTGGCTCAATCGCGGCCGCGAGGACAATCCCGAGAATGAGCACGAGGATGATGGATCGTACTTGAATGAGCAGCCACGCGAGGCCAAGGACGAAGAGCACGGCCGCGGTATTCAGCATCGTCCGGACGGGTGTTGTCGGAGGGTACATCTACGGGATCCCTTTGGGCACTGAAGTCGTCACGTCGCCCGAATGTTCTCTGCCCCGAGAGATACAAAACGTTCGTTTCGGAAGGTCTCGCACCCGCACCGTCCTGGCCCGACGCGGCGACCTCGACGAATGCGCCGCGGTAGTGGGGATCTGGACGAAACACCATCCGTATTCCGCACACTGAGCACGGCGGTAGTTTGGTCGATGGTATCACGGATGCCCGTCAGTTTGGGGGAGGACCTCGTCCGCGTGGGAGACATTCGCTGATTTTTGATCTAATGCCCCGAGCTGGCCGAGCGAGATCGACCGAATCGGTGGTCTGGCCGTCATGGGCGCAATGGCCGTGTAAGGAATCTGTCCGTCTTCATGTAGGAGATCGGCAATCGGCGCCATACACTCGACCCCCTGGCAAAGCCCCATTCCGGCGCGAGTGCGGCGTTTCACATCGTCTATCGAACCTGCGCCATAGCTGATCGCCTCGCGGATCTGGTCCGCGCGTACGTTCTCACAGCGGCAAATGATTGTTGCATCATCGATGGATCGGCTGATCCCCGGCTCCACTAAGGACGCCACCAGCCTGCCGGGAGCGAGCGTCACGAGCCGGGTCCTGGCCTGGTCGACTTCACGCGGATCGCCGATTCCGATGGACGTGGCGGCGGCGAGTCCGGCGAGATCTCCTTCGGCAATGGCGACCTCCCGGGCACATGGGCCCGCAGCGTCGCCCGCGACGAATATCCCGCTCACCGTACCCTGACGATGAGCATCGAGCACGGCGATAAAGCCGCCACCGTGAGGGTGGTAGATCACCCTGCATCCGGCCATCCGAGCGAGTTCGTTCGCGGCCTGGCGAACCGCCACCACGATCACCTCACAAGGATGGCGCGACTCAGCGGTCCAGAACGCTTCGACGCGTGCGGCGCCTTCGGCACGCACGTCATCGCCAAGTCTGGCATGCGCCACAATCTCGCCGCCCGCCCGCCTGATCGCCATAGCGATCATCCCAACGTCTTCCGGCGATCCCAGCAGAGCGTGGCGGCGTCCCGGTTTACTCCCATCATCCAGCGACTCTTGCAGGAGCTCGCTCGCCGTAATGACGCCTAGAAGCGAGGAACCAGGAAAATGGACTGGCAGGTCGTGGGCGCCAGTGGCAACGATCACGCGCTTTGGGTGCAGGCTGAACGTGCTGGATAGGTCGGTGACTGTCACCGTGAGATCGGGGAAACAGCCCCAAACGCTTGTGTCGGAACGGACGACGGCACCCGCGGCAACAGCGTCCGCCGTAAGCTCAGTCGCCGTTGCCCCGTCATGAGCAAGGGCACTGTTACGGAGCCAATGGCGAGGATCAATGCCCCGCGATGCCTGGTCGTCGAGGACGATCGTCGAGGCGCCAGCCCGTGCCGCGGCGCCGGCCGCCGCGAGACCCGCGAGTCCGCCGCCGACGATCAAGACATCCGGCCGAGGGAGCACGCTCCTATCCTCCATGACAGAGGATCATGGCATCGGCGCAGGGGAAGGTCAATGCGCGGGGTCGGAGAGAGGTGAAAGGGGCGGTGCTATACTCGCGATCCGCGAGGGGTGCGGCAGATGCTGTTGTCGTGCGAATCAACGACCGGGGACGTCTCGTGCGGCACGAGCTTCCGTACGTTACGAATAGACTGGCTCGTGGGTCAGGTATAGAGGAGAGCTGAGCATGGTGGGCGTTGAAGAACGAGCCGGCGGAAACGGTCATCACGCGGGAGCCCCGGTCGCTGAGCCGGTGAGTCCGGCCAACCTGGAGCAGGAAGCCCTCGATCATGTCTGGATCCACAGCCAGCCCTGGATGGAGGTTGCGGAGAAGGATGGGCTGCGCGTCTTTGATCGTGGCGAAGGTTCGACGATTTGGGACGTGCGGGGGCGTGCCTACCTTGATGGCATCGCTGGTCTCTGGGTGGTCAATGCCGGCCACGGGCGAGCCGAGATCGCCGAGGCGATGGGGGCGCAGGCGGCCCGGCTCGGCTACGTATCCTCGGCGACATTCACCACGGCGCCGGCCGCTCGGCTGGCTCATATGCTGGCGGACCTCACGCCGGGGGATCTGAATCGGTTCTACTTCTGCTCGGGCGGCTCAGAAGCGGTCGAGACCGCGCTGAAGATCGCCAAGCAGGTTCAAGCGATGCGTGGCTTCCCGCGTCGCTATAAGGTCATCGCCCGTCGCGGGTCGTACCACGGCATGACGATGGGTGCGATGAGCCTGACGGCGATACGCAACGAGACCTATTTTGGCCCGTTCATGTACGGCGTCTACCATGTGCCGCATCCGAATCGCTATCGCTCTGACTTTGGTGTCGAGGGTGAGCAGGCGGAGATCATGGCCGCGCGGTACGTCGAGCAGGAGATCGAGAACCAGGGCCCGGAGACGGTCGCCTGCGTCATAGGCGAGCCCATCTCGTCAGCGGCCGGCGTCCACGTGCCGACGCCGACCTATTGGAGGATGTTGCGGGAGATCTGCGACAAGCACGGCGTGCTGCTGATTTGCGACGAGGTGATCAATGGGTTCGGGCGAACCGGCAAGATGTTCGCCACTGAGCATTATGGGATCGTGCCCGACATCATGACCATGGCGAAGGGTATCACCTCCGGCTATGCGCCGCTCGCGGCCGCGGTGGTGCGCGATTCCATCTTCGATACCTTCAAGGAAAAAGGCGGCATCGCCATGGGTCACTTGCTGACTTTCGGGGGACATCCCGTCAGCGCGGCTGCCGCGATCAAGAATCTCGAGATCTTCGAGGACGAAGGCTTGGTGGAGCAGGCGGCCGAGAAGGGCGAATACCTGCTGGCGCGTCTGGAGGAGCTACGGAGCCATCCCACAATTGGCGACGTGCGTGGGGCGGGCCTGCTGTGCGCGGTTGAGCTGGTCAAGAATAAAGGGACGAAGGAAGGATTCGTGAAGGATTCTCCCTTCTCGAAGCGGCTCGGGGAGCTGATCATGGAGGCCGGACTGATCACCCGCGTCTGGAACGTCATCCACTTCGCACCGCCGCTCGTGGCGACGCGCGAAGAGATCGACCGGATGGTCAGCATCGTCGACGAGGCGCTGACGACGGCCGAAGCCGAGTTCGCATCGGAGATCGAAGCGTAGCTTGCCCCGCGGCGACCGATACGACCCTCACATGCGGTCGGGATGAACGCTGACGGAACGGTTACTCGGGGCGACTGCCGCGCGGTGACCACCCCTTCGACCCCTTCCCATCGCCTTCATCCGGATTCCGTATGAGCCAGTGATGACCGGACGACACGCGCTCGGCCGGAGTCGGTACGAGAGGGCGCGGCTCGCGGCGGTCAGGCGATCACGCGGCCAGTGCGATCATCATCAGGACCACGCGTGGTCGTTGTGACCCGCGGCTCCGGATCGATCCTGGTGGCCAGGATGATGAGCACGGAGGCGGCGAGTATGCCGGGGAGGGCGATCAGCGCTAAGGTCGCGGGGATGCCTACCCGTGGTCCCAAGAGCGGTCCGATGAGAAGGCCGACCAATCCGCCACCCGCCGTCGAGAGGGTGAATAGCGAATAGAAGCGGCCGAAGATCCGCTCCGGAAGGCGGTGCTGAAAGTAACTGATCGCCGGGACCTCGGAGATTTCGGCCGCAATCCCGGAGATGACGAGAGCGAGCAGCGCCATGGCATAGGCGCCAGCCAGGCCGAATCCGACCAACGCAAGTAGGCCGACCGCTTCAGCGGCGGCGACGAGGATCAGCGCGCGTGGGCTCTGGTATATCCCCGCCCCGGCGATAGCCCCGCCGATGAAGAATCCGACCGCCGCGGCGGCAAAGAACGGACCGGTTCCACCGTCGCCCAGGCCGAAGTCGTGAGCGCGAACGATGAAGAAGGCGATGGTTGCCTGGATCAACGCCGCGGTGGGGACGGTGAGTCCGATGTAGCCAAGGACATCGGCGCGCCGGAACAGCTCCCGGTAGCTTCCGGCGGGTAGTGGCGCGACGTGTTCACTGCTGCTCGGCGACGAGGTGGGATCGAGCCGCCCCACCCGGACCTTGGCGACAACGGCGGCAATGAGCACGAATGTCAGGCCGTTGACCAAGAACAGCGGAGTCGTCCCGATCAAGGCGAGCATCAGTCCACCGAGGAGCGGACCGGCGAACTGCGCAATGGTGATGCCCATCGCGTAGAGACCGTTGGCCACGGGACGCTGTGTCGGCTCCACGACCGCCAGGAGACGCACCATGAAGCCGGGCCGGGCAATGGTGTTCGCGGATTCCAAGGCGACGACCAAGGCGTAGGCGAGCCAGAGGCTGGGCACGAAATAGAGCAAGGCAAACGATGCCGCGATCACGGCCATGATGAGCTCGATCGAGATAAGCAGCCCCCGTCCGGGCCGCTTGTCCACGAGGATGCCGGCGGGTCCTTGGAGGATGAGGCGGGGAAGCATGCGAAGGATGAGCAGGCCGCCGACGCCCAGCACGCCCTCGCCGAAGTTGAACGCGAGCGCGATCAACGCCACCGTATTGAACCAGTCGCCGATTGCCGAGAGAACGCCGGCTCCGAGGAGGAGCGAGGCATCCCGATCACGAAGGAATCGCCGGTACCGGCCGAAGGCAGTGATGGTACTGGCGGCAAACCGGCGCGCGGATCCCGGTAGTGGTCGGGAATGGGACATCTCTGGCCTTTCCGTCAACGTCTCCCGGCAGCGGTGCCGGGCTAGCGAGAACCGGTCTGATCTAGCCGTCCCGTGAAGCAGGTTCGGCAGTACACGGGCCGGTTGCCTCGCGGCTCGAAGGGAACAGTCGTATCGGACCCACAGGAGGCACACGTCGCCGCGAACATCGGCTTGATTCCGTTCGTCCGATTCCTGCCGCGTTGATACGGTCGCGACGCGGTCACCTCGGCGCGCTCCGTTCTTCCTTGTGCCAAGGTGGCCCGGAGATCCGTGTTGCGCACGGCGCGCCGGTCCGCCCGGCATGGCCGGCACAAATCGGGAGGACTCATCGAACGGTCGGCATAATAGACCCGCTCCGCCTCGGGAACGCCGAAGGTCGCGCCACAAGAGAGGCATGTACGAACGTCGCTCATGGCGGCGTAGGGTTCAATCATCCAGCCAGTATAGCGAAACAGAGCAAGCCTATCGGGTCATGAGGCTAGCTGGGGTTGAGGTGGGAGCGTTGAGCCGGCGGTTGTCCCGGTAGATCTCGCCGATGATGTCTTCGATCGCCGGCTCTTCGATGGTGAGATCGCGGACCTGGACGCGGTTCGCGACGAGGGCAATCAGGTCCGCGACGGGAACCAACGACCGGTCGAAGTGAAGCCAGTGGCGGGGACCTTCAACCCGGACAATCTCGACGCCTTCGAGCTGGAGATCGAGCGGAGCCGCAGCCTCGGCGGCGAGATCGACGATGAGCAGGCGGTGCGTGCCGAAGCGCTCCCGGATCTCGGCGACGGAGCCGTCGAAGACGATCCGGCCCTGGTCAATGATGATGAGCCGGCGGCAGAGGCGCTCGATGTCGTCCAAGTCATGGGTCGTTAGGAGTACGGTCACGCCCTGCTCGCGGTTGATGCCGGCCAAGAAGTCGAGGATTCGCGACTTCGCGACGACATCGAGCCCGATGGTCGGCTCGTCAAGGTAGAGGAGCGTTGGGTCGTGGAGGAGCGCGGCGGCGAGGTCGCCGCGCATCCGCTGGCCGAGAGAGAGCTGGCGGACGGGTGTCGTCAGGAACGGATCGAGATCGAGCAGTTCACGGAACGTTGCCAGGTTTGCCTGGAAGCGATCGATTGGGACCCGGTAGACGTGGCGGAGGAGCTCGATGGAGTCGAGCAAAGGGAGATCCCACCAGAGCTGGGTGCGCTGGCCGAAGACGACGCCAATGCGGTGGGCGAGCTGCTTGCGCTGCTTCCAGGGGACCAGGCCGTCGACGGTCGCGATGCCGCCGGTGGGATTGAGGATGCCGGTAAGCATCTTGATGGTGGTAGATTTGCCGGCCCCATTAGGACCAATGTAGCCGATCATCTCGCCACGACGGACGGTAAAGCTCACGCCATCGACGGCGCGGACCTCGTGGCCACCCCGGTCCAGGAGGCCCCTGAGCGCGCCCAGCGCTCCGCCGCGATGGCGGGCAACCCTGAAGGATTTGCTCAGTCCTTCGACCCGGATGATCTGCTCACTGTCCCTCATGTGCCGGTGCTCCGGTAATGACGGACGCCGGATCGCCAGGCGGTGCCGGCGAGGGCGGCGAAGATCGCCGCGGCGACGGGAGCGATAAAACGCGCCCAGGCCGGGAAGCTGAGCGGATCCGGCTTGTCGAGAAGGTAGAGTGCCGGGGCGTAGATCACCAGCCCCAGCGGGATGATGAAGAAAAAGAGCCGCCGCATCCAGACATCGAAGATATGGATGGGGTAGAGCGCGAGGTGTGAGCCGCCGTAGGTGAACGCGTTGACGGCTTCCGTCGCCTGGGTGGTCCAGAAGCAGACGGTGGCCTCGAGCGTGAAGAGAGCGGTGAAGACTGCCACCGCGCTGGCGATGGTGACGGGGAGGTAGAGTGCCCGGCCGAGGGTCCAGGGGAGGTCGGTCAAGGCTGCCGCGACTGCGAAGGCGACGATGCCCTGGAGAACCGTGCCGAGGCGACGCATCTGGACATCCGCGGCGAGGACCTGGACGAAGCTGGAGAGCGGGCGGGTCAGGAGCCTATCGAACTCGCCGCGAACGATAAGCTGGGAGAACGAGGCGAAGCCGCCGCCGATGATGTGGGCAATGCCAAAGGAGACGGAGCTCAGGCCATAGAGAAACGCGATCTCCCCTGGGTGCCAGCCGCCGAGCGTCTCGAAGTGGAGAAAGAAGATCAGGACCGCCGCGAATTCTAAGCTGTAGATCAGCGCGTTGCCCGCGATCTGCATCCAGAACGAGCCGCGGTATTGCATCTGACCGCGGACATGGGCGGCAGCCAGGCGCCGATAGAGGCCCGCCTCGTTAAGCAGGTCGCGAGAGCGATTGAGCGGGCGCGATATGTCAGCCACCTTGGATCACGACCTTCCTCAGCGCGAGTTGAAGCAGGCCAAGGGCGGCGATGCTCAGCGCGATGGCCCACGACGCTTGGAGCGCGAGGGCGGTGATGATTGGCTCATGCCCAAGTAGGACATCCACCGGCACCATCATCATGGCGCGAAACGGGAGGGCCTGGGCGATGAGGAGGAGCAGGGGTGGGAAGAAGCTGAGCGGGATCAGGAATCCGGACAGGAAGCTGAGCAAGCTCAGTTGGAGGCTCCGGATGCCCTGGACATCGGTCAGCCAGAAGGCGGAGAGGTTGAGCATGAAGCGGATGGCGAAGCTGACGACCACCGCGAGGACGGTCGCCGCCGTGAACCCTATCCAGGTCTGGACATCCGTCGGCAGCGCGAGATCGAACATGACTGCCCCGAAGAGGAGGGTCGGCACGAAGCGAATGAGGGCGAAGCAGGCAGCGCGGCCGAGGTCGCGGCTGAGCCAATAGGCGTAATAGTTGAAGGGCTTGAAGAGGTCGGCATAGATCTCGCCGCTGCGGACTCCCAGCGCGATGTCCCATGTACCCCAAATGGCAACCACCATGATAAGGGCTTGGGTGATCCAGACGTACGCCAGGGCCTCGCCGACCGTGAACCCGGCGACTTCCCGCTCACCGCCGCTGTCGCGATAGAGCGCGATATAGACCGCGCTGAAGATCAGCCCGAAGACGCTGTTGGTGAAAAGACCGGCAAGCGTGGCCGTTCGGTAGGCGAGATGGCGTTGGAACTCGCGACGAGCGACCTCGATGT
>DASYWB010000265.1:0-3242 GCA_035936495.1 Thermomicrobiales bacterium | reverse complement strand
GCGCGCCCGTCGTGCCGTTCTCACCCACCACCCAATTCACGCGGATGAGGCGATCCCGGAGCTGATCGCGTTCCGCGACCAATTGTTGATTGAGCTCAGGCACGCCCGTCAATGGTGGCTCACCGACCCCGGCGAATCCGGCGGCGTTGGCTTCCTCCAAGAGCATGGCAAGGTGACGCAGATCGGGAGGCAACATTCCTGGTTCGTCGATGGGAAACCGTGCCTCGTCCAGCGTCCGCCAAGAGAGCTGAACGGTGGTTGGAACCTCTGCCGCTTTGTAGGTGTCGAGCGTCAAGAGCAGCCTGTCGTCGGCGTCGAAGATCGTTATGCCACCGGTCACCTCGGCTCTCGCGCTCGTCACGTCGTCTGAGAGGGCCACGGGCTGGCCCGGGGCAAACCGCATCTGCGGCGAATACCGTTTGCCGTCCGCGGTCCGTCCGGAGAATGTGCGCTCGACGGCGCTTTCCCATCCGGATCCGTCCCAACGGTCATAGCGATACGCCACCAGATAGGCTGGCGCGTTGGCGTCGAGCAAGACGACCGGCTCGTCGGTGAGGCTGAGTGCCCCGCCGAGCTCGAAGCTGTCGGAAAATTGGGCGTAGGTGCTACTCCGCGGACTACCGCCGCTGAATCGGGAGAAGAGACCGTCAGCCCAGGACTCCACCCGCTCGAACGGCTGTTCAAGCCGGCGTTCGACGCGGTCGATGGCTGCCTCACGCGCCCCGACCGGCGTCAGCCAGGCCGCCACGACCGCAACCAACCCAATTTGGGCGGCGAGCCCGACCGTTCGCCAGCGCAGAGCTCCCGACCAGAGGACCTCGTCACTGGCCCAGTCGCGACGACGCCGGTAATGGAAATGGGCCGCAGTCAACATGACCGCGGCGAGCAGCAGCACCGCCAGCGGCCAGCGGCCCAGCTCTGGGCGGGAGCCGGCGTTGGACAAGACGATGAACGCGGGCAGGCCCAGCGCGGCGAGGATCCACTGGCGGCGATAGAGGGTCCAGGCGGACATATACGCCACGAGCCAGACCGATAGTGCCAGCAGCCCGACGAAGAGATAGCGGTCATCGACCGGCTCCCCACGAGCGCTCAGCTCGATCCAGGCCCGAGACCGCTCGGCGACCGCGACTAGCCGGCCACGCCAGCTATCCCCCAGCTCGGGAAAAGCCGCCGCCGTCACCGCCCACGCCACCAGCAGGCCAAACCAGAAGGCGAGCAGGTGAGCGAGCAGATCGACTACCGGCGACTTCGCCAGGGCGAATCCAAACGCCGTGGCGCCGACCGCCACCAGGGGGAGCAGGCCGACGTTTTCGGACCAACCAGCTGCCTGCACCGACCAGGTCCCGATGAGGATGATGATCAGATGCAGCAGGACGATCCCCCAACCCTCGGCGGGGGCGAGCCCCCACCACTTGGGCCGTGGCGATATCGGCTGCTGACGTGTTGGAGTCACGCTAACCACGGGCATACCCTCCCGGCCCGCCGCGCGCGTCCGCGGTCCCGGTCGTAAGCGCATGGCCGACGGACTCCCCGTATTTTACGAGTTGAACCGGAATCTCCATCGCGGCCAAGGCGCTGACGACCATCAGCGACGATGGGGCAGGGCCAAAGGTGTTCTGCTCAATAAGCGCGACCGTCGCCCGCACTCCTCTGGCGGCGAATTCGGCGAGTGGCTTCACCCATGTGTCGTCAACGGATGGTGTAATAACCACGAGCGAGCTCTCCCGTCCGAACCGGCTGGCTTCGATTGCGAGGCGTTCCGCCAGCGGCATGTGCCCATCGGCCCGAACAAGAGCAAGCGATTCGAGGATCTTGACGTGCTGGCGATGCGACCGGTCGGGCGAAAGCACTTCCAGATGATCAGCCGTGGCGATCAGGCCCACCATCCGGCCTTCGTCCAAGCACCGCCCGGCGAGCGAGGCCGCGATGGTCACCGCGTACTCCTCGGTCGTATCCAGCCAGGGCTCGACCGGCTCTCGATGCGCGGGATGGTCAAGGGCGTACCCTCCCGCCAGGTGATGCCGCTCATCAAGGTCGACGATGATCCACAGATCCGCGCTCGGATCTCGATCGAACTCCTTCGTCATCATCCGACCCGTGCGGGCGGTGGCCGTCCAGCTAATCCTGTTCAGCGGATCACCGGGAACATAGTCGCGGATGCCGGCGACTGTTGAGGTGACGGTCGGATGCTTGCTCAACGCGACTCTGCCTCCGGAGAGATGGCTTGCCGGGAGGCGAAACCCGGAAACATCGACCGTCGCGGGGTAGACAAGAACATCATGGAAGGCGGGGAGGTTCCGACGCCGGGGAAAGAAGCCGAGCGGGTCTCCCGACCGCAGGGTGACGGGCCCCAATCGGAACCGGCCGCGGCGCAAACAGGGCGTCTCCACCAGCCAGCGGGTCGTCGCCCGACCGGGCACATGCAGCGCCCGGCTTGCGCGGTGACCAGGGAGTGTCGACGCATCCCGCACTTCAAGCCAGAGCTTGGGTAGGCGCCGGGAGTTCGACACCTCCAGATGCTCGGTCACCGTATCGCCAACGGCTGCCCTGTCCGAGGCCAAGCGCCGTTGGAACCCGAGACCCCGCAGGCTCCATCGGCTCCAAAGAAAGGACGCGCCGAGAAGGACCAGCAACGCCACCGCGGCCTGATCCAATATCGGCCAGCCAGTGTACTCCGCCCCTATCACTAGCGCCAGCAAGAGTGCCACGACCTTCGGCGCGGCCATGGCTAGACTCGTCCGGCGCGCGTCGCCCAGCCGTTGCCGGCCACCGCGGCGCCCGGTTGCGCGCCCGGGACGGGGAGCTGACGAATGAGATCTCTGACCACTGTCCGCCCATCGCGGTTCTTCAGCCGCGCCGAGGGATTGACGATCACGCGATGGGCGAGCGCCGCTTCGGCCAATAGCTTGACGTCGTCAGGGATCACGAAATCCCGCCCCGACATTGCCGCCCAAGCGCGCGCGGTGTTGTAGAGCGCCAAGGACCCCCTGGGACTGGCGCCGAGATAGACATCGCCGTGATGTCGCGTGGCTTCGACCAACCCCACGATGTATTCCTTGATGGCAGGGGCAACATGAACGCCTTTGACGGCGTCCTGGGCGGCGATCAGATCCTCAGCACGGACCGTCTGAGACAACGCCTCGAGTGGATGCGCGCGGTGCTGGCGCTCCAGCATCTCGATCTCTCCTTCACGCCCCGGATAGCCTATCGAAATGCTCAGCAGGAACCGGTCAAGCTGAGCC
>DASYWB010000264.1:0-8458 GCA_035936495.1 Thermomicrobiales bacterium | reverse complement strand
GGCGTTCCAGCGGACGCGAACACCGTGTCGGCAGTGCAGGCGACCATCCGCGAAATGGTCGCCTGCTCGAACGCGCGCGACACGTTACGACGGCTCGCGCTCTTCAGCGACGCCAACCTGCAACCCGCCTTTCCCAGCGGCCCCACTGATGCGTTCATGGAACTCGCAAGCACACCGCCGGCGGCGCTATCGGGAGAATCTCGCATCGCCATCGTGCAATTTGGCGAGACCCGGATCATGCCGGATGGCAGGGTGGCAACGAGTGTCATCCTCGACAATCCTTCATACCACAGCCATGACCCGGCGGCACTCCAAGATCCCAGTACGGCCACCCACCAGGTGGCGGTCGCGATCTTGGTCCAGCAGCAGGGACGGTGGTTGATAGACGAGATGATCTACTGATAGCCAGAGCACACGGGGTTAGCCAAAGAGAACGCTCTCCCAGCCCCGAGTGCACCATCTCCACCGGCGTCGCCGCCTTGCGGTCCGCTGCCAAACCCGCTATCCTATCCCCCCTAGGGGGATAGTAGGTTATGCCATCGTCCACCGCTCCCGGCGAGCACCAACACACGAAGGCCGTTGCCGATCAACTTGCCCGTACCGCTGGGCACGTGCTGTCAATAAAACGGATGGTTGAGGAGGATCGATCCTGCCCGGACGTGCTGATTCAGTTGGCAGCGGTGCGATCCGCGATTGACCGGGTTTCCAAGCTGGTCCTGGCAGACCACGTCGAGTCGTGCCTCCGTGGTGCCGCGAGTAACGGCGATGCCGACGAAGAATGGACCCGGCTCAAGGCAGCGTTGGACACATTCATCCGATAGCGCGGTGAAGCGACGAGGAGCACAAATGCATCGCCACGGCGACGATCAGACACCGCCAACCCGGCATGCTGCCGGGCACGAGCATGACCATGAGCATGGCCACGCTCACCACCACGAGCATGATGGTCATAGCCACCATCACCGGAGTGGAATCCTCGGCTGGATACAGGCCACGTTCGCTCACTCGCACGACATTCACGAGAAGGTGGACGACGTCATGGAGTCGCACGAGCGCGGCTTCTGGGCGACGAAGTGGGCGCTGGTCGCCCTCGGCGTGACGACAATCATCCAAGTCATCATCTCCTGGCTTTCAGGATCGACCGCTCTCTTCGCCGACACGGTCCACAATTTAGGCGACGGCGCCAACTCGATCCCGCTCCTCATCGCCTTCGCCCTCCAGCGACGAGGCCGCTCCCGCCGCTTTACGTACGGCTATGGGCGCACGGAGGACCTCGCCGGCGTGATCATCGTTGCTCTTATCGCCGTGTCGGCCGGCGTCGCCGGGTACGAGTCGATCCGCAAGATCATCGACCCCCAGCCAATTGGATACCTTTGGTGGGTTACCGCCGCCGCGATCATTGGTTTCATCGGCAATGAGGCAGTGGCCATCCTCCAGATCCGAACCGGGCGTCAGATTGGCTCGGCGGCGCTGATTGCCGATGGGCAACACGCCCGCATCGACGGCTTCACCTCGCTCGCCGTGCTGGTCGGAGTTGGGGGCGTGGCCTTGGGCATGCCGATCCTTGATCCGATCGTGGGCCTCCTCATCACCGCGGCCATCCTTTGGATCCTCAAAGACGCGGGCACCGCGGTATTCCGGCGGTTGCTGGACGGCATCGAGCCGGAGATTTTGGCGACCGTCGAACACGCGCCGATGCATATCGAGGGCGTGCAGGAGGTCCACGAGGCCCGGGCCAGATGGCTCGGGCACAAGGTCCATGCTGACCTCCACGTGACCATGGACCCCAATCTCTCGCTCACGGAATGTCACGCCCTCGTCGAGCGGGTCGAGGCCGCACTCGCCGAGCACATCCCGGCGTTCGGTGGGGCCACGATCCATGTCTGCCCGGCTCCGGCCAGCACGTAGTGGGGCACGTGTCCCCCGGCGAATGTTTCTCGGTCAAACAGCCAAGGGTTCGCGAATCGGGTCCACACGCGTTTTCGGTGAGCTCACTGATCCGAGCGCGGTGAGCAGATGGTCAGCTTGTGATTCATCAAGGTGACGAGCGATCACCCTGCCCCCAGTGCCACCGGATGCGACGGCGGCGTGGAAGGTGGCCAGACCGGCGCGTCGCTGGAACGGGCTACGGGTCATTGAGCGTCGTTGGATACGCTGGCGCGGCATGATCGCGGTCCAGCGGGCGATGGTCCGGCCACGTACGAGGAGACGGCCCTGGTCGTCGACCAGCCAGCCGGTATCGCCGTACTGAAGCAATCCATACATGATCGCCAGAGGCAGGCCCACAAGCATGGCCAGACCCGACCACCACGATATCGGGAGCTCGACGGCAGCCCAAACCGCGGCAATGACCAGGGGAATGACGCGCCACGCGGGGGCGAGCGCGTAGCGAAGCCGAGCACGATCCGGCAGACGTTGCCAACGCGGGTCCTCGAGCCGAAGCGGCGCGGCCATCTCCGGCGTGGCTCTGGCGAGCAAGTCAGGGATCTCGGTGAAGCGGATCAAGGGGAAGAGGACTCCCGATTCGGCGACATCGGCACCGTATCCGGCACTCTCGATCCGTAACGCGGCCAGGCCGAAGGGTTGGCGCAGCATGCCCTCGCTGATCGTGATGGCTTGGATGCGGGACAGGGGGATGGTGCTGCGACGCCGATCGAGTAGGCCGGCGCTGATGAGCAGGTGGTCGCCGTCGCGACGCAGCGTGAAGCCACCGAACGTGAGGACCGTACTGGTGATAGCGAATAACCATGCGATGAGCCCTATGACCAGCAGTCCGACGACGATACCTTGAACCGAGACGTCCGACGTAAATTGAGAGAGCCGCCCCCAAACACGCTCCGGCATGATGTCGTCGGCGAACTGAAACGCGCCGCCGACAATCGCCAGGGCCGGGCCCACCCGGCCGGACGTGGCGCCGGCGAGCAACAGATCGCCGGTTGAGAGTCTCTTGATGACGGCGCCTTCGGCCGCCGTCTCAACGGAGAGCTGTGCCGGTGATGCGCCTTCCACTCCGCGCCCTCGAGCCAAACGGAGGCGGTTCGCGAGATCCGTCGCATCAGCGCGGCTCAGGGCCTCAAGCGTCACGTCGCTGCCCTTGCCGCCCCCGGCCGCGGTCTCGACCTTGACGCGGACCACCCCGAAGATCCGCTGCAGAAGACTTTCACCGATATCAATCGCTTGGATGCGCTCAAGCGGCACGGATCGCTCTTGCCGGGAGATGAGCCCGGAGTGAACGCGCAGCTCCCCTTCCGCGACCTCATAGCGAAAGACCCACCACGAGGCGGCCGTGGCGATTAGCCCGAGCACGGCCGCGGCACCCGCGATCGCCAGAAACGGGACATCGCTCTGGCCGCCGGTGAAGAAGACAATGATCAAGGGCAGTAAAAAGCCACGGATCGAGCGCACCAGGTGGATAAAGGTCCAGGCGGGATGGAGTCGCCTGGGAGGGATGACCACATCCACGGCCGGGCCGCGGGCCGCGATGCTCGCCCGGGCAGGCTCGGGAACGGGAGATCCCGCCATCGCCCCCCTGTCCGGCGAATCTCCCGTCTCCGAATCGAGCGCGCCTCGCTCCGATCGAGCGGTTGGATCATCTGCCACGGCTAAAGCTCTTCCCGGGTATTGGCGAGGGCGGCGATCCGATCGCGAACGTCTTCGGCGATCGGATCCGCGAGGGCGGGTATTTCGCTCGCCCCTGCCGCCGTATGGAGGATGACGCTGGCCAGCCCGAAATGACGTTGGAGGGGACCGCGTCGCGTATCGACGTGCTGGATTCGCGCCATCGGAATGAGCGTGCGGGTCATCGTGATGACCCCATGTTGAAGGTCCACCTCTTCCTGGCCAACTTCGTAGCGCCAAGAGCGCCAAATGAGACCGGGGAGAACGAAGGCGGACACGGCTCCGATGAGGAGCACGACCATCACCGGCAAGGCAACGAGCCACCAACGTAGCTGGAACCACCAGAGAGCAGCGCTGCCCACCAGGGCGAGCCCAAGAAGTGGCAGCGTGCCGAGCAGACCGGACCAACGCCAGAGGGCACGCGCCTTTGGGTCCAAATGCTCACTGGGTGGGGGGCGCAACGCCACGTCTGTCTCTCCTCGGACCTCGATCAACCGCTCCTATTGTCCACCCTCAATGGTCGCACAGCGCCCGACCATGCGACGAACCGGTCAGGGCCACAGCGGCACGGCCTTGTGTGGGCGCCGGTCGATCACGGACAATCGGGAGCGTCCTACATCGCATGGTTCAGCGATCCAAAGCTGGGCCAATCGCATCACCAGAAGGAGAGACGACTCGATGCCGTCACCTGACTCACATCAAGAACCCGCGCTGGAAACGGAGAGCGAAAGCGCTCACCCGTCGGCGGCAGTCGATAGCGACGTAATTCAAGACGCGATCACGCCCAATCCGCCCGAGCCAGCGATCAAGCGGGTCGCGGTCATCGTGGCGCATCCGGATGATGCCGAATTCCTCTGCGCGGGTACCGTCGCGCACTGGACAAGCGAGGGGCACGAGGTCACCTACGTGCTGCTGACCAGTGGTGACAAGGGCAGCAGCGACCCTGCTGTGACGCCGGAGCAACTCATCGCGAAGAGAGAGGCCGAGCAGCATGATGCCTGCACGGCACTGGGCGTGAAGGACCTGGTCTTTTTGCGACATCCCGACGCCTCGCTGGTTCCTGACTTGGCACTGCGTAAAGAGTTGGTCCGGGTGATCCGGCAGATCAAACCAGACGTGGTGATCTGCCAGGATCCGACCGTGCCCTGGGTCGGTCAGGGCTATCTCAACCACCCCGATCACCGGGCTGCCGGGCAAGCGACGCTGGACGCCATCTATCCCGCGGCTCGCGACCGGATGACGTATCCGGAGCTGCTAGAAGAAGGGCTGGAACCGCATAAAGTCCGGGAAGTCTATCTTGGCGGGGCGAAGGAGCCCGACACCTGGATCGACATCACGGAGACCCTCCCAGCCAAGCTGGAAGCGTTGCGTCGTCACGTCAGCCAGCTCGGCGACTGGGATCCCGAGGAGATGATCCACCAGTGGGCACGGGAAGAGGCGAAGCAACATCCCGGCAACGGTGAGTACGTCGAGGGGTTCAAATATTTCAAGCTGGAGTGAGCGGTGAGCTATCAGCTTTCAGCCGTCAGCTTTTCAGGTTCTCGCCGAGGGCATGGGCTTGTAGAGGCACCCCTCGCGGATGCCCGGTCTCAGAGCGAGGCGCTTCGCGGTCACCACGAACGCCGGGAGAGCCAACAGGCCAAAGGCTGACGGCTGAAAGCTCACCGCTCAGGCTATGCGATAATCGCCGTGACTCGTGACGGATAGGCACCGTACGGTATGGGGAGACGAGACGATATGAAGTCGCCGATGCTCGAGTACGCATTCTTTGAAGGCGAAATCGTTCCGTTCGTGGACGCGAAGATCAGCATCGGGACGCACGCGCTGCAATACGGCACCGGCGCGTTCGCGGGGATTCGCGGCTACCTCGATGCGGACGGCGAGACGATCAACATCGTCCGCTTACCGGACCACGCGGCCAGGCTGCTCCGTTCGGCCAGACTCCTGCGGGCGGAGCTACCATTCGACCGCGACAGCCTCGTGCGGACGATTATCTCGCTGGTAGAGCGCAACGCGCCGAGCGGCGATGTCTATATCCGCCCGTTCATCTATAAGCCGGCGGTGGAGCTGACCCCGCGCCTGCGTGGGTTGGGCGACGAGCTGGCGATCTACATGCTCCCCATGGGCGATTATCTGGACACCACGACGGGTGTGCGGGCGATTGTTTCATCCTGGAAACGGGTTGCCGACAATGCGATTCCCAGCCGCGGCAAGCTGACCGGCGCCTACGTCAATTCCGCGTTTGCCAAGGACGAGGCTCAGGAGAAGGGCGGTGACGAGGCGCTCCTGCTCAATGAACAAGGCAAGGTTGCCGAGGGCAGTGGCTGCAACTTCTTCATGGTGCGGGATGGGGTCCTGACGACCCCGCCGATCTCTTCCGACATCCTGGAAGGGATCACGCGCCGCTCGTTCTTACGCTTCGCCGAGGATGAGGGCATTCCGGTCGAGCAGCGAGAGATCGACCGCTCAGAGCTCTACATCGCCGACGAGGCGTTCTTCTGTGGCACGGGCGTCCAAGTTGCGCCGATTATCGCGATCGATGGACGGCCCATCGGCGGCGGGAGGCCGGGGACCATTACGATGCGTCTGCGCGCTATCTTCTTCGACGTCGTCCGGGGCAAGTCGGAGCGCTACGCGGATTGGCTGACGCCGGTACGGCGCGCGGTACCCGCTTCCGCCAGCTAACGGGTAGAACCCGTCGCCCGGCAACAACCGCAGCTTTCACGTCTCAGGGGAGTACCGACCGATGCGTCCCGCCTTCGCGCCATGCTGGTTCGCTATCACCCTGACGCTCCTCCTGGGAAGTCCGATACGGGCGCAAGACGAGGCCTCGGAGCTGCGGCGCGATGCCGTCCTGATGCAGTGGACGGCGTGGGCGTTACTCGACGCCGACTCTTCGTATGCCGGGGTGCTCGACCCGGATGGCAATGGCCAAGCCCGCGAGCCATCACCGGCGACGCGGGGTGGAGACAACGGCCTTACCGGCACGATCCCGCTGGTCGCCGTAGCGTCACCAACCATAGAGCCGGCCCGCGGGGCCACGGCGGAAGAAACTCCGGATGCTCCCCTCCAGGGCCGGTTAGGAAGCTCGCGCGAAGCGTTCGAGGACGACTACGGTACGCCAGTCGGTACGGAAACCGGGAATGAGCCGGCAAGCTTCACGTATGAAGTACCGGGGTTCGACGCGGTCGAGGTCGCCTATCACCACGATTTCGTTCGCTACATCACCCTCGATCTGGCAACTCCGGTCGAGATCGAAAGCGCGACTGAAATCGTCGAGCCGTTTGTGCCGGCTGATTTCGTGATGGAGGCAACCCCCGTCGAGACAGAGAGCGGCGACATCCTGACGGTTGGAACGAGCGCAGCGCTCAGAACACGATTTAGCGCGACGAGCTACGAACGGTACGGAGCCTCCGGTAAGCAGGGCGAGTTCTTCTATCGCTTCCGTCTCAATGCGGACGGTCAGGTCACATCGGTCGAGGTCGGACTGGGCGACGGTGTCCCCGGCGGCGCGATGGACGCGGCGGCATACCTGAGCGCCGCCCAGGCACAATATGACGCCGTGATCGGGAGCATGGGCGTCTTCGCGGCGCTAATCGGGGGGCCGCCGGATGAGCCAACTGACGCCTATCGCGATGCGCTGATTGCCGAGGCTGCTATTTGGCAACAGGCCTACGACGAGGCCATCGCTCTGACACCTCCCCCCGAGCTCGAAGATTTGCACGCGTCTTATCTGCAATTTGCCGGGTTGATGAATGAGGCCGCCGACCATATCGTCGCCGGTATCACCGAAGACAACCCCGATCTGATCGACGACGGGATCAATCAGGTCATCGAGGCTACGGCGCTGATCAAGGATCTCGACCGGGCGTTCGCCGAGGCGGGGGAGCAGGCGGCAGAAGGTATCGCATGATCGGGTAGCAAGAGCGGTGAGTGACATATCACATGGCCGGGGTACCGCTTGTAGGGGCATCCCTCGTGGGTGTCGGCCTCTGAGAGCGATACTCGCTTTCCCGCGACTAGTGGAGCGTCAAACACCGGGTAATGCCGGCGGAGCTTGGTGCGGGCGGCGGTGGTGGTGAACTGCCAGTCGATAGTGGCGGCGGCGGCGTTGCGCGGGGCGGCCCAGGCGGCGACCCCCCGCTCCAGTTCCGCGCGGTCGCCGAGCCGCCGATTGAGGCATCGGCGCTGAAGCACGGCCAGCTCCAGCTCTGCCATGTTCAGCCAGCTGCCGTGCTTGGGGGTGTGGTGGACCTCCAGCTTCTCGGCCAGCCGCTGGGCCTCAGCGGTCGGGAAGACGGCGTAGAGCGAGGCCGGCGAGTGGGTGGTGAACTGGTCCAGCACCAGGACGATCTTCTCGGCCCCGGGGTAGTGGGCGTCGACCAGGTCCTTCACGCACCGCGCGAAGTCGAGCCGCGTCCGCTGGTCGCTGACCAGGACGGTCCGCCAGCCGCGCAGCGGCTCGGTGGCGAGGAACAGGTTGACCACACCGCCCCGCGCGTACCCAGGGTCGTGGCGGGCCCGCCGGGAGCGGGGGGCATCGGCGGGCGAGACGCCGGACCCCACCAGGCCGCGCAGTTTAGCCCGCTGCTCCTCGGTCAGGACGGCGCGGTACGGGTATGCCATGGCAGGGCTCTCCGTGCCGAGCAGATGAGTCGATCCTCCGCCGCCCGGAGAAGCCCTGCCACCGGCACCTCGGGCCTCCCAGACCATAGGGCGGATTGCGAACGTTCCCGACAGTCTTCCACGAAACTGGTATAAGCTTCTGCCGGGCGGACGAGATGCCCGGTCGGCGGGGGAGGATCGGGTGCTCCGGGTTCTGCGGCAGCGCGACTTTGCC
>DASYWB010000263.1:0-6064 GCA_035936495.1 Thermomicrobiales bacterium | reverse complement strand
GGCGGCAACGAGCCGGCGTCAGGCACGTCGCTTGGGTGCGAGCCTCTTCCTGTTCATGCTCCGCGGCGTGGTCGCCGTCTGTCTCCTTGGTCTCGTCTTTGGCACGGGCTTGAGCGTTGGGCGGTATTCGGCGGCCACACCGGGAGGAGTGGGGTCCGCGCCCGAGCTCGAAGACGCGGACACCTTCGAAGTCCTGGGAGAAACATGGCGAGTGATACAGGAGAACTACGTCGACGTAGAGAACATCGACGAAGAAGCATTGATCTACGGCGCGAGCCAGGGCATGGTCGAGGCCCTTGGGGACACTGGGCATTCGCGGTTTCTCGATCCCGCGTCGGCTGAGGCCTTTACACAAGCCATAAGTGGCCGCCGTGTCGGCGTCGGGATCAGCTTGGAACAAGTCGGCGAGCAGTACGTCATCGCCGGCGTGTTCGATGGGACGCCCGCGGATGAGGCGGGGATCAAGCGGGGCGATATCATTCTCGCCGTCGATGGACATTCGCTGGACCGCCTCTCGCCGGAGGAGATCCGGCGGCTGTTTCCCGGTGAAGAAGGGACACTGCTCGACTTAAGATTGGCGCGCCCCGTGGCAAATGACGAATACGAAGTCTCCCTCAAACGGGAACTGCTGGACATTGACCCGGTAAGCTGGGGAATGCTTCCAAGCGAGGTGGCATTCATCCGGATCAGCGAATTCTCGGCCGGCGCGGCGAAAGGACTGCAAGAAGCCATCGCGGCCGCCCGAGAGGACGGCGCCACGGCACTGGTGCTTGACTTGCGGGGCAACCCGGGAGGACTGGTCTTCGAGGCAGTTGGCGTCGCGAGCCAGTTCCTGGCCGAGGGGACCATGGTGTTCCAGCAGGAGCAGCGAGACGGCTCCGTGGACGAATTCCGTGCCCTACCGGATGGCGTGGCGCTGGATATGCCGATGGCCGTCTTAATCGATGAGGGATCTGCATCGGCTTCGGAGATCGTCGCCGGGGCCCTCCGTGACAATGGGCGGGCGCGGCTCCTGGGGGAAACGACGTTCGGCACCGGTACGGTGCTCTCGTCGGTGGAGTTGGATGACGGCTCACTGGTCGTGATTGGAACGGGGCTCTGGTTGACGCCTGAAGGCGAGTCGATCTGGAAGGAAGGCGTGGAGCCGGATCGGCGCGTGTCGTTGGACTCGGGCGTCTACGCCGTCGTGCCCGCTGACGACGCCAACATCACGGCGAGAGAGCTGGCACGTATGGAAGACACGCAGTTGCGAGCGGCTCAGGCTGTCGTCGTAGGGACGAGGGTCAGGTCTGCTTTATGGCTCTGGCACGCTCGACGCGATGCGGATGACCAATCGGCTGGCATGGCATCTGCATGGGGGAGCCGAGAGCCGGGAATTGCTCGACCCGTTCAGGAGTGACTGGGGGAAACCATGTCCTATCCGTATCCACAGAATCGCCACCTCGAGCGAAAAGAAAAAGGCGACCAGCCCTATCAAGACGCGAAGGAGGCGGTCTCCCAAAAGGATGCTCAACTCCAGGCAGAAGCCGAAGCTCACGGTGAGGCGAAACGCGACGAGGAACGCGACCTGCTCGAACCGTCGGAGGAGACACTCCGGCGGCTCGAGCAAACGGGAGCGGAGGTATCCGAGCGGAGCGAGGCGGCGGGAGGATCCTAGGTTGCATGCGCCGGGTCCACCGTTGCCTCAGGGCACGGGAAGCCCGGGCGCACGCAAGGCCGAAGCGCCCCGAAAGGGGGCTACGTGTCTCGTTTTCCGCTTTTCCCGCTATGGGATGCCATGCCTTGACCGGACCCGAAGCCGCTTTCCGTAATGAGTCCGGCCGCGTCGGTGTCATCGTCGGGGCCCGTCTCCGCAACGTGTCGGCGTTGGGCTTGCTGGAGCTGTTCGGCAGCTTGCTCGCGCGTCATCTCCCCCCGCGCCACGGCGGCTTCGAGCTCGGCGGCGTCGGGAAGCCAGTTCATCTCGTTGCTGGTCTGTTCGTCGGTCATGGATTGCTCCTTTTCGAGAGCCGTCGTTGACGTTGCGTTTCGGCCGGTGTCACCCATGCCCAGCCTCGTTAACACTGTTGCAATTCCGGTGCCGTATGATGGGGTAGCTCGCGTAGACGCTCGGGCGAGGGGGCGGAAAGCTCCACTGGCCCCATGGTATGGTTGGCTGCCGGGCGATTTCTCGCGCTACCGGTTCAGCGCAGGGCCCGATCTCGCGAGGGCCGTGGGACCACGATCGCGGGCATGTAGCCCGGGAGAGCGACTGGATGTTCTCAACCGAAAGCTGGCCGCGGCCGGCCTATCGTTTCTGGACGCTCACTCAGCGTTTTCAGAAATTTTTGCTCGTCGGCGGCGTCGGACTTGGCGTTAACCTCGTCGCCTTGTTCGTCTTGCATGATGTCGTCAGCCTCCAGCTCAAGGTCGCGGCGCCGCTCGCGATTGCTATCTCCATGGCGGTTACGTTTCTCCTCAACGAGTTGTGGACATGGCATGACCGTGGGAGTGGACGGGTGCTCACTCGCCTCATGCTCTACGTGCCCATCAATACGGTAGGGTTGATTATCAATACGCAGGTGCTGCTCTTTTTGGAGGGCCGGTACGGGGTCTACTATCTGCTGGCAAATCTGATCGGCGCCGTGGTCGCCGCCGTTTGGAATTTCTTCCTGAATAACGCGGTCACATGGCGGGCCTAAGCGCGTCGCCTGCCGCCGCCCGGAGACGGCCTGATGGCCAGCCGGTGAGGGCATGGCCGGTGATGCCGCGGTCATCGCTGCGGGCCAGTGCGGACGCACGATGGTTGATCCCCCTCTTCGCTCTGTTCTTCGCGAAGCAGATCCTCATCCTCGCGATCATTGGGCCATTCACCGGGCATGACGAGGTCGATCATTTCTTTTACATCGCGCGTTTGGCGGACGGTGACGGTCTCGGCGTCGTTGGTCAAGTCGAGCTTCCGGATGCCGCCGTGCCCTATCAAGACTACGTGGCGGACTTTCCCTACAATGCGGAAGTGATCCAGCCGCCGCTCTACCACGGGCTCTTGGCGCCGCTCTATCAGCTGGTCCCGGGCGGCACGCTGGCCCGCCTGTATGCCCTGCGGCTCGTGTCGGTTCTGCTCGGAGTCGTTGCGGTTTGGCTGGTGTATCTCATTGCCCGGCAGGCGTTCCCAGGGGACTCCTTCATGCGGATCGGGATGCCCGCTTTCGTGGCGCTCCAGCCACAGTTCTCCTTCGAAGCCGCTATCGTCAATCACGATATTCTCGTCATTGTGCTCTTTTCGCTGGTCGGGTATCTGGTTCAGCGAGGCATCCGGGAAGGATTCTCGCGGCGTGCCTCGTTGGTGATCGGATTGGTCATCGCCACCGGGCTTTGGACCAAGGTCAGCTTCGGGCTGGTCTTACCGATGGTCGGGGTGGGTCTGCTCTTCGCCGCGTTGGATGAGCGGCGCCGGGATGCACGCTGGCTCGGCCCGATTGTATCCCGAGTCTCGCTGACGATGGTCCTGCCGGTGGTGCTCGTCCTTCCCTGGTTCGTCCGCTCCTACCGGCTCTATGGGGACCCAACTGGTGCGCAGAGACTGCGCGAGATCCCCGAGTATGGTGAGCAGGCTCGGAGTTATGCGGAGATGCTGACCTCGGCGGTGTTCTGGCAGGGGCGGCTCGAAGACTTTTGGGGTAACTACGGCTGGCGACAGGTTCCCTTCGATCCAGCGATGTACCAACTGATCTGGATGGCATGGGGTGCCGCGTTGCTCGGGCTCATGGCACTGGTAGTGCGCTCGGTCCTGGGCCGCCGAGCGGGGTGGCCACCAATGCTTAATCATTACCAGGCACGAACGGTGACGCTCTGGGCGGTGGCGGTCGTTTCCGTCATGTTTGGAGTGCTCTACGTCGGCACGATCCAGTTTACCCAGTCGCGATTCGCCTTCCCGGCAATGCCTGGCTTTGCTTTACTCAGCCTGCTGGGCTGGGCGGTATGGGCTCCCTCGCGCCTGCGTCCCTTCGGTTTGGCGGTGATGGTCTCGTTGCTGATCGTCATGAATCTGCTCGTCGCGATCCGGTTCCTGGTCCCATACTACTATGGCCCGGGCGGCGGCGCGTTGCTCTTGCCGTGAGACGCTGGATCATTGGGCTGATCGCCGTCGTGGGCGCTCTCTTGGCGCTCGCCTTGGCCATGCCGGTTGAGGTCCGCCATAGCGCGCCATTTGGTTTTCGCCAGACCTTGGACCGTACGCGCGGCATCGCGGTCGACGGCATCGCGATCGAATCCAACTATCCGAACTTTAATCGCGTTGATCTCGATCTTCGCGCTTACACGGAGGAGGAGCAGTACGATCTCACCGTGACGATTCGGCCTGTTCAGGAGGGCGCGGAACCGATTCGGACCGTTCATATCAACCGGCCGTTTGATGCAATACGGGTCGAGAAAGGGGCGCTGGCGAACCCGTTCACGACCGTCCGCTTTGAGCCGATAGCCGACTCCGAGGGCAAGGCCTATTACGTGTGGGTCGAGCTCGGCCCGCGGAATGACGACGCGGTTGTGGCGCTCTGGAGCGTGAAGAGTTATTCGCGCGTTCGCGGCGCCGAGGTCCTCGCCGCCTTGGCCGAAGGACTCCCCGGTGGGGCGAACCTCCCGGCGCGGCTCGCTCTCGGGGGGGCGATGCTGGTCTTCGTGGTCGCGGCCGGGGTGCTAATCGTAATATTGGGGCGTGAGGCATGGATCAATGGGTGGTCGAGTCGACGGGCTGCCGCTCGCGCCGGCGACCTGGAGCCGCTCTAGTGATGTTGTACACTGGCGGCGGCTTGGCACGCCCGGATTTGGCTTCGCGCGCATTCCCTATGTTCCCGCTGGACGGCAGCCAGCCCAGCACCAACTCCTATTCCGCCCCCGGTTGAAATGGGGCTTCGACGACAGGAAGGCGGGATGCCCGCCGGGGAAGGAACCCTGATCGATGGAAAACGGCAAGACGCGCGGCGTTGATGGCAACGGGCAACCGGGACGGACTGTTGTCATGGGCGCCGGCCCCGGCGGGCTTTGCTCCGCCTACGTGCTCAGCAAGGCCGGTGTGCCGGCGGTGGTGCTGGAGAAGGCACCGTTCGTCGGCGGCCTCGCGCGGACGATCAAGCGCCAGACCGAGTACGGTGAATTTAAGTTCGACATCGGCGGCCATCGTTGGTTCACGAAGAGTGACGAGCTCAACGGGATCTTTCGTGAAGTGATCGCGGAAGAGCTGCTGATGGTGAACCGGACGAGTCGTATCTACTTCGACGGCCGGTACGTCGACTACCCGCTCAATATCAAGAATGCTCTCAAGGAGATCGGGCCGGTAACCGCGGCGGTTGCCGTCCTGGACTCGGAGCGGACCAAGCTGATGCACAAGATCCGGCCAGTCGAAATCGTGTCGATGGAGGACGCGTATATTGACCAGTACGGTCCAACCCTGTACCGCATGTTTTTCCAGCGCTACTCCGAGAAGGTATGGGGCCGCCCCTGCGACGAGATGAGCGGCGATTGGGTCTCCCAACGGACGAAAGGCATGTCGCTCTTCACGGCCGTCAAAGACGCGATCATCCCCTCCAAGGGGAAGGTCGTGAGTCTTATTGACGAGTTCATGTATCCGCGGGACGGTTTTGGCCGGTTCTCCGAGCGAATGGCCGATGCCGTTAGGCGCTCCGGCAATGAGATCCGGTTGGGTACCGGCGTTGAGCGCGTACACCGGGAAGGGGATCGCGTCACCGCGATCTCGGTGGCGACCGAGCATGGCACCGAGCGGATCGAGGGCGAGCACTTCATCTCCTCCATTCCCCTGACGTTGCTGGCGCAGATCGTCGAGCCGGCCGCCCCTCCGGATGTGATCGAGGCGGCAAAGTCGCTCACGTTCCGCAACGTGATCACCGTCAACCTGATGCTCAAGAAGCGGCAAGTGACCCCGGATACCTGGCTTTACGTGCATGACCGGAACATCCTCTTCGGGCGATTCCATGAGCCGAAGAATTGGAGTGCCGCGATGGTGCCGGGCGACGAGTATACGTCGCTGGTGGTGGAGTACTTCTGCTCTTTCGGCGATCACATTTGGAGC
>DASYWB010000262.1:0-5980 GCA_035936495.1 Thermomicrobiales bacterium | reverse complement strand
GCCCGGACGATGACCGAATCCTATATCTGCTTCTCCACCTGGCCCCGCCTGATGGAGGTTCTCTCTGATCACCCCGACGTCATCCTCAGGATGATGCGCGGCCTCGCCGAGCAAGTCTTTCGGGCTGAGGCGTGGCTGACGCGGTTGGGGACGCGTAGCCCCGCACCCGCCTAGCTGACCTGCTGATCGAACTGTCCGACGAGTTTGGCGAGCCGACGCCCGGAGGGCGCCGGATTCCGTCTCGCGTGACCCAGCTTGATCTAAGCCGCATGATCGGTGTCTCCCGGGAGACCGTTAGCCGCTTGATCACCGAGTTCGTCAAGACGGGCATCGTCTCGCGAGAGAGCGGCCGCCTCGTCATCCACGACCGTGCCTGCCTGGCCGAGGAGATGACCGCTCAGGATTGATCCCGGCATCATTCCGTCCGGCGTGCCGCTCGCCGCGCCGAGCACCACTCCCGAACACGTATCCCTGGAGTCTGTATGACATCTCCCCTGATCCTGGATTTGGGGCTGCTCATACGGACTCCGGGTGATTGCGGATGGTCACCTCGCTCCGTGCTCAGCCGGCTTTGAGCCGGCTTATCTGGCGCAGCGTCGGGGCTTGTGAGCCCCGCGCGGGGGCCACCGCTTGGGTCCCTCCGAAAGCGTCCACTCGGAGTCCGTATAACAGGCCGTGTGGAAAGGGGTCCCGCTCGAACGACGCGGCCAGAGACCGCCTGGCCATCGTAGGGGCACCCCTCGTGTATAGACCGGAGGGATGGGTTCCAACCGTGCGAGGACATGGGTACCAAGCAGCCGGGCGTAAGCTCGCTTCCGAAAGGAGGCCGTGTATGCCCTGGCAGGAGCGATCAACCATGACCTTGCGACAAGAATTCGTGACCTTGGCCGCGCAGGAGGGCGCCAACATCAGCGCGCTCTGCCGTCGCTTCGGGATCAGTCGGAAGACCGCCCGGAAGTGGCGCCAGCGGGCGATGACCGACGGGCCAGCGGGACTGGTGGATCGAGCCCGTCGGCCGTACACCTCGCCCACCCGGACACCGGCCGCCCTCGAGGATCAGGTGGTGGCCTTGCGGGATGCGCACCCGAACTGGGGTGGCCGCAAGCTGCGGCGGGTGCTGCAGGACCAGGGGGAACCGCTCGTCCCCAGCCCGAGCACGATCACCGGGATCCTCGCCCGGCAGGGACGCCTGGCCGCCCCTGATCCGTCTCGGCGTGCCACTCCGCCCGCCAGTGGGCCGTTCCCGCTCGGTCCAGGATGAAGCCCAGAACCCGCCAGCCGTCCGCCGTTGACGTGCCAGGGACGGTATCGGGCTGATGAGGGCGCAGGATCAGGCGCTGGGAATGGGAGAGGCGCTGGGCGGCAACGGCGACGGCCCGCTGCCAGGCGGCCGCGATCATCTCAGGCCTCGGATCCACCGCTCACCCCCACTCGCCAAACCCGCACACCATCACCGGCGGCCGGCAGCGTTTGCAGGCGCTGCTCTTGGGCGGGCCGCAGGCGGCCCCTTCGCCTACGCACGTTGGGCTGACGCGGCATCATACCTGGGCGGGTGGACATAGTGGGGCTGCCCCAGGAGTCGGTGCAATGCGGGGGAATCCAGCTCCCTGCTATTTGCTATCAGGCTGACAAAACTGCCAGAACCCGTTTTGTCAGTTTTGTCAGTGGTGTCGTATCGTGGTTTTGGTGGCCACCCGAGGCGCCACCGTTCGATGCAGGTCCCCTCCGGTCCTCGGGGCATACCGCGGGCTATCCTCGGCGTATGTATAGATTTGCATAGGTTTATGTCAGCACCTGTGAGAAGAGCGGGTGTTGACGCTAGCCTCTCTCACAAACGATAGGCATCTAACGCGGGGTACGGACGTCCTGCGAGCTGCCGGGGCAGTGGTCGAGTACGTGGTGCGGTCGAGAACGGTTCAGGTGGGACGTTCGTGGCTCCCATGCTCAGGGAGGACCGTGGCACACCGGTTGCGCCCTTGATGGTAGGGGAATACGCCCCACTTTGACCAAAGGAGGTTACCACCGATGGTCAACACTATGACTTGGATGCCGACCACGCACGCCGACTATGACGCCCTCAAGGGACGCGACGTCGTCAGCAGCGACGGCCAGAAGGTCGGGACGATCGAGGCCATCTTCCACCCCAACCAGGACCTCGCGGTCGCCCGCGGCAACCACTACTTCCTGGTCAAGCCAGGGATGGTGCAGAACCTGTTCGGGGGCGAGGAGGTCTACGTCCCGGAGACGGCACTCACCGAGGTGACGCCGGAGCAGATCCAGCTGGCCTATCCGAAGGATCAGCTGCAGAGCCAGGCGTGGACCACCAAGCCGGCCGGTCTCGAGAGCTTCCGGCGCAGCTAACGGGCGAGTCTGGACCCCGATAACACGCCCTCGACCAGATCCCTGAGCATAATGCTCAGGGATCTGTGTTGGCTCATGTTAGGAGGGGCCGAGGGCGGCGTTGAGCAGGGTGGCGACGGGGTGGCTAGCACCTTGCACAACACACGGCTACTGAGATGCCACAGGTCGTGTGACTACACTCGCTTGACATGGTAGCGCTCGACGGGTTGGCCAAACGTGGTCTCGATCCGGTAGGGCGTCCGGCTCAGGAAGCGGGGGCACCGGGCCGCGCTTCGCGGATCGGTGCGAGGCGAGCAGTTCCAATCCCTACTGAACCGCAGGCCGTTCGCGTCGTGGGCCGCCCCTGTCTTGTTGTCGGGGCCGTGTGGGCCATGCTGGTCCAGTTGTGAGAACCCCGACGTCTGACCTGAAAGAATGCTCCAGCCATGGAAGTGCTGCTTGCGGCACCAGGGTTCCGGCCTCCACGGTCGGAGGATACGTCTGCAATGGGCAGCCATCGAGAGCCGCGCTAACCGGTTGAATCTGCCCTGGGGCACATGGACGATGAGCAGGTCCATCGCAGCTAACCCCTTGTCACCTTCTCTCTCACCCGCTATAGTGCCGATATGAGCAACGTGCGGCCGGAAACCACCAAGACTATCGGCGCTGGGATCGTGACCTCCATTAAGGGGATCATGATTACCTGGCCTGCTGGTCGAAGGGTGGAGGGCTGACGCGCGACTCGCGGACGCACACTTCGACAGACCAGCAGGCGGAGGCGAATATCGCCCCCGCTTTTTTGTTACCTCAGGGGAGTCCCTGAGACCGCCCGACGGAGCGAAGAGGCTCCCGACACGACGCCGTTGACCAATGAACGTCGCCTATCGCGACCTCAGGTCAGGAGACACCGTGATCGTCCTCAAGTTCGGTGGAACGTCCGTCGGCAATGCCGAACGCGTCCGGGAAGCTGCCGCCATTGCCGCCCTTCAGCCTACGCCACGCGTGGTGGTGGTCTCGGCGGCGTCGGGCGTCACGAACCTTCTGCTGGAAGCCGGCCGGGCCGCTGCCAGGGGTGCGCGGGAGCGCGCGGGTGACGCGGTCGCCGCGATCCATCACCGGCACGCGGCACTCGTCGATGCCATCCCCGACGGGCCGGAACGTACGGAAGTATGCGCCGCGGTCGCCTCGCTCCATGATGCCCTCAACGCATCCCTCACCGAGGTTGCTGACGCCGGGGAATTGACCGACCGGCTCTCTGACCGCATCGCCGCCACTGGTGAGAAGGCGATGAGCATCTGCTTCGCGGCGAACCTGCGTGCCGCAGGGCACACGGCCAGCCACCTCTTTGCCGACCGCATCGTGGGCACGGATGACCGGTTCGGCGGCGCACGCTTAGACCGGGCTCGGACCCGTGCCCAGGCACAAGACGTGATCCGACCCACGCTCGACCGCGGGGAGACGGTGGTGGTGACAGGTTTCATCGGCGCGGCGCCGGACGGCAGCACGACCACCCTAGGCCGTGGTGGCTCAGACTATAGCGCCACGATCCTGGGTGCCGCGTTGGACGCCGACGAGGTTCAGATCTGGACGGATGTCCCCGGCGTCCTTTCCGCCGATCCACGCCAGGTCAAGAACGCCCGGGTTATCCCGCGAATCAGCTACGATGAGGCGCAAGAGCTCGCTCACTTTGGTGCCAAGGTGCTCCATCCGCGGACGATCCGCCCGGCCGTGGCTCGCGATATTCCCGTGCGGATCCTCTCCACGTTCGCGCCCACGGAGTCTGGTACCGTGGTGACCCGCCAAGCGGACGGGACCCACATAAAGGCGGTCACCGCGCTGAAAGGGTTGATCCTGCTGACGGTCGAGGTCGAAGAGCTCGAAGATCTCAATGGCGCGGCGGCCGCCGCCTTCAGCGTCTTGCACGCGGAGGGCGCCGAGGTCGCGTTCGCCGCGCAGGGATCCTCCCGTCGCAGAATGACCTACTTGCTCGACGCCGTGACCGGAGGTTGCCAGCGTCTCGGCGCGCGGCTGGAAGACGCGCTGGTCGACGTAGAAGCGGATGTGACCTGTACCGAGGACGTCGCCTTGGTCGCCGCCGTCGGGGCCGGCGCTGCCGAGCAGCCAGGCACACTGGGGAGGGTGCTGGATGTCTTGAGCCGGGCGGGGGTGCCAGTCCTCGCGGCGAGTCAACAGACGAGCAACGTCGCCCTGGTCGCCGCCGTGCCCGCGGCCGATGCCGCGCGCGCGGTCAGGGCACTACACGATGCGCTGATTCCGGCCCATGCCGCGCCCCCGGCACCGCGGCGACGCCTCAGACGGGCAGAGCTGCTGGCGGAGTCACTGAGAGTGGGATAGGCGCCGGTACCGGATACTCGATACGCATTGAAATCGACGCGACGATAGCAGGGAGATCACGATGAACGACGAACGGATTCCAGTCGCGGTTCTCGGTGCCACGGGCAGCGTGGGGCAACGGTTCGTCCAACTGTTGCATCACCATCCCTGGTTCCGGCTCTCCGAGCTCGTTGCCTCCGAACGGTCGGCTGGCAGACGATATCGGGATGCGACCGATTGGAGGCTGGATGCGTCGATGCCCGGGGACGCTGCCGACCTGAAGGTGCGAGATTACTACGCTCCGCTGGACAGTCCGATTATCTTTTCGGCGTTGCCCTCGGACGTCGCGGGCGAGATCGAGCAACGCATGGCGAAGGAGGGGCATGCGGTCCTCTCGAACACGAGCACGCATCGGATGGACCCCGACGTGCCGTTGCTGATCCCCGAAGTCAACGCCGACCACGTTCACGCCATCGAGAGCCAGCGTCAGAACCGGGGCTGGAGCGGATTCATCGCGACAAACCCGAACTGCTCGACCATTCACATGGTCTTGGCGCTCAAACCCCTTCAGCAGAGCTTCGGACTGGACGCGGTCGCCGTGACGACGCTGCAAGCCGTCTCGGGCGCCGGCTATCCGGGGGTGCCATCGCTCGACATGATCGATAACGTCGTTCCCTATATTGGCGAAGAAGAAGATAAAATGGAGACGGAGACCAAGAAGCTCCTCGGAGGCTACGACGGCGCGTTCCAGCCAGCCGAGATGGTCATCAGCGCTCAATGCAACCGGGTCCCCGTGCGGGACGGGCACACGGAATGCATCTCCGTCCGGCTCGGCCGCGACGTGAGTCCGGACGAGGTCATTGAAGCGTTCAATGCGTTCCGGGGGCGCCCTCAGGAGCTGGATCTTCCCAGCGCGCCGCCGCAACCGGTGATCGTCCGATCCGAGGCCAACCGGCCACAACCGGCCCTCGACCGGGACACGGCCAAGGGGATGGCCTCAGTCGTGGGACGAGTCCGCCCCTGCCCGTTAATGGGCATCAAGTTCGTGGTCCTCGGGCACAACACCGTCCGTGGCGCGGCCGGCGCCAGCATCCTCAACGCCGAGCTCTTCCGCGAAGAGGGACTGCTGCCAGTGTAGGCGCGGAGACGGCGAGACGGCGAGACGGCGAGACGGCAAGGAGATTGTAGGGGCACCCACGAGGATGTATAGACCGGGGACATCCTTTACAGGTGTTCGGAGACATCGTTTACACCTCGTTGATGTCGTGCAAGGATACCCGCGCGGTCCGCGCGGGTATCCTTGCAC
>DASYWB010000261.1:0-4333 GCA_035936495.1 Thermomicrobiales bacterium | reverse complement strand
TCACCAAGGGGCGGGATCGCGCGGGCGTTGTACTGGAGGTTCCGGTGTCCGTAGGCCTTGTGGAGATCAACCTGCTCAAGCTGCGTCGTCGCAGGGAGGACGATGTCCGCATAGTCGGCGGTGTCCGTCAGGAACTGCTCGTGGACAACCGTGAAGAGATCATCACGTCGTAGCCCCTCAATGACCTTACGGGAATTGGGCGTCGAGGCCGCCGGATTCGCGCAGAAGACATAGAGGCTCTTGATCGGCAGCTCGGTCACTTCCCCGGTCAGGGCCGCGCCAAGCCGGTTCATGTTCACGATCCGCGGAGCCGGCGGGCATTCGCCGGCGTGGCCGACGGCCTCGGCATCCCATGATACGTAGTCGCTGGTGCTGTAGAAGAGGCCGCCGCCCCGGACGCCGTACTGCCCGACGATGGCCGGAAGGCACGCCAACGCTCGCGCGGTCTGGCCGCCGTTGCCATGGCGTTGGACCCCGTCGGCAAACTTGAGGAGCGCCGGCTTGGTCGTGCCATAGCGACGCGCCAGCGAGATGATGGCCTCGCATGCGAGACCCGTGATCGCCGCGACGCGTTGAGGTGGATAGGCGTTGGCACGCTCGCGAAGCTCCCGCCACCCGAGGCTATGCAGGTCGAGCCATGCCTCGTCGTGGAGTCCTTCAGCAAAGAGGATGTGCATGATCCCGAGCGCTAGGGCGCCATCGGTCGCGGGCCGGGGTTGGAGGTGTTCGTCGGCCGAGCGTGCCGTCAATGTCCGGTGGGGGTCGATCACGACGACGTGTGCGCCGTCTCGTTGCGCCTCTCGGATGAACGGCACGAGATGGGGACTCGTGCTGCTCGGGTTGTGGCCCCAGACGAGAATCAGCCGGCTATGGAGGATGTCAGATGGATCCGGCGCCAGCCGCGCCCCCACGGTCATGGTCACCGCCGTCTCGGCGGCCGCGCCACAGATCGAACGCTCCAAGCCGCTCGCGCCCATCCGATTCCAGAGGCGGGTATTGCAGACCGCGAGCTGGACCAGGCCGAGCGTACCGCTATACGAGTACGGCAGGATCGCCGCCGCTCCGTGCTCGTCAATGATCTCCTGCCAGCGGGAAGTGATCTCGGCGATGGCGTCGTCCCAGGAGATCGCCTCCCATTGGCCGGCACCCTTTGGACCGGTGCGGCGGAGTGGTTGTGTTAGACGATCTGGGTGATAGACCCGATCGAGATAGGGGCGGACTTTGGCACAGAGCCAGCCCTGAGTGATCGGATGGTCGCGCTCACCGGTGATCCGGATCGCCCGGCCATCCTGGACCTCGGTGAGGAGGGCGCAGGTATCCGGGCAATCGTGGGGACAGGCGCCGCGGACGATTCGTGGGTTGACCATTTCCGCGGTCGTTGCAATCATCACCGCTCCTACATTCGGGAAGGGCTGGTTTGGCACGCGGCACACGCACCTGGAGGACGCGAGCCGGGCGGGTCGCGCACCGGTCAATCTTCTGGTAGTCTACCGGTTCTTGAATAACAGGGAGATGGGCAACGGCGGGGAGATAGTCCGTGGGGCGATATATCGTCGGACGGCTCTTGAGTCTGATCTTTGTCCTCTTCGCGGTCTCACTGATCGCGTTCCTTCTCATGCACGCCGTACCCGGCGGACCCTTTGCGCCCGACGAGAAGGGGCGACTGCCAGAGGCCACCCGCTTAGCCCAGCTTCGCAAATACGGCCTTGATCAGCCGATCTGGATCCAATACCTCAAATATATCAGCCACGCCGTTCGCGGAGACTTCGGCGTTCCCTTTCAGAGCCCAACCGAGACCGTGACCGGCCTGATCATGCGGACCTGGCCAGTAACCATCAAGATCGGTATCCCAACCATTGTCATTGCTTACACATTGGGGACACTCTTAGGGTTCATCGCGGCGCTGCGCCAAAATAGCTGGGTCGATTATATGGTCTCGTTTACCGCGACCCTGGGACTCGTTCTCCCCAATTTTGTCGTGGCGCTGTGGCTACTCCTGTTCTTTAGCGTCTATCTCCAGTGGCTGGAGCCTGGTGGCTGGGGCGATTGGCAGCACTACCTGATGCCCGTCGCCGCCTACACCCTAGCGCCGATGGCGCTCGTCGCTCGCTACACGCGCTCCAGCATCTTGGAGGTCCTGCGGGCCGACCACGTCCGGACGGCGCGCGCCAAGGGGTTGAGCGAGATGCGGGTGCTCAGCTGGCACGTCGGACGCAACGCGATGATTCCCTTCGTCACCGTCTTGCTCCCCGAGATCCCCAACATCCTGACGGGGTCGATCTTCATCGAAGCGACCTTCCGGATACCCGGATTGGGACGTTTCTTCGTGACCAGCACCCAGTCTCGTGACTACCCGATGATCCTCGCCCTGGTGTTGCTCATCGCGGCACTCTGGGGAATCACCTATATCATCACGGACGTGCTCTATACCATTCTCGACCCCCGCATTCGCCTCGGCGGGAAAGCGGCTCGCTAGCATGGAGGCAACGTGATGGCCGCTCCCGCCACGACGGGACGTGCCGCGCCACTGGCGCTCAAAGAGCGGGAGATGTCCACCCCCCGTTCCGCGGCGTATTACGCGGTGCGCCGCTTCTTCCGCCAGAAACTCGCCATTGTCGGTCTGCTGATCACGCTCACGTTGATCGTCCTCGGCTTTGGCGCGCCGCTCCTCGCGCCGACGCACTACGCGGACGCCGACCTCATGTCCGCGAATCAGTTCCCGAACCGGGATCACCTGATGGGAACGGACGCGATCGGCCACGACTTCCTGAGCAGGGTGATGTATGGCACCCGGACCTCGCTAATGGTTGGGTTTGCCGCCGTCGCGGTCGCCTGCCTGGTGGGGTTACCACTCGGGCTGGCCGCTGGGCTCTATGGAGGCGCCGTCGATTTCGCGGTCATGCGCCTGGTCGAGGTGATGACCGCATTTCCCGGCCTGCTCTTCGCGATCTTCCTGATGACGGTGGTCGGGCCGGGGCTCGGCAATATCATCTTCGTCATCGGCATTACCAGCTGGGTGACCCTCTGCCGGCTCATGCGCGCCCAACTCCTGCTGCTTCGCGAGCAGGAATATGTCACCGCCGCCCGTGGGATCGGCGCCAGTGAGCTCACCATCGCGGTCCGCCACCTCTTGCCAAATGCCGTCGCACCGCTTATCGTCGCGATCACGCTGGCGATCCCGATCGCGATCTTTGCCGAGGCTGGCCTCAGCTATCTCGGCATTGGGATCAATGAGCCGAGGCCGAGCCTCGGCAAGATGGTGGCAGACAGCGCCCCATATATCCGGATCTACTGGCATCTGGGGCTCTTTCCAACGCTGGCCATCGCCTTGATCATGATCGGGTTCACCTTCGTCGGGGATGGCTTGCGCGATGCGCTCGACCCCCGCCAAGGCTAGGCTCCACTCTATGCGGAGTAGCCGGCGACGGCGCCGGCTCTATTCACCAACTCAGGAGGTTTCCGGAATGTCTGAACATGAACGGCGAGATACGATAAATCGCGGACGCCAAGCGTTTCGAGAGAGCCAGCTCGACCGGCGCGCGGTACTTCGACGCACGGCCGCCGCCGGCGCGGGCATTGCCAGTCTTGGCATTTTCGGGGGCATTGGGGCATTGGCGTCGCCCGGCTCTGCCCGATCTCATCCAAGTCTCCGCCAAGCCGAGGTGACCTTGCCGCCGGACGCGGCACCGCTCGAGCAGCAGATCTGGCGCCGCCCCAGCGATCCGACGTTCGCCAAGGTCCTGGATTTCTACGAGGCGGTCTATGAGCGGCCTTCCGTGGCCGATCTCTTTAGCGATCCTCTGGTTCGCCTAACGAAGGATTTCGAGATCATCCCCGCTGCTGCGACCGAGTGGACCGGGAGCGAGGATGGGAAGACCTGGACCTTCAAGCTCGATCCCAACCTGGTATGGAGTGATGGCAACCCGGTTACAGCCAACGACTGGATCGTGACGTTCCAGTACTCGGCTGATCCCGAGCACGCCTGGGACTTCACCTGGTTCTGGAACCCTGTCATCAAGAACTACGCCGAGGCGGTCGAGGGCACGGTGCCGATCGAGGAGATCGGTGTCCGCCAGGGGGCTGACGAGCACGAGCTCATCTTTGAGACCGTCGATCCCGCTCCCTACCTCCCGTCGATGTTGCTCTACTCGCTGCCGTTGTCCGCAGCGGCGCTGGCGGAGTACGGGCCCCTCTACAACACCAATCCGGAAACGGCGGTCTCCGCCGGTCCATACATCCTGGATGAGTGGGCACGTGACCAGTACATCCGGTACGTTCGCAACGAGAGCTACGCCGGGACGCTGGACGTCATGATCCAGGAAATCATCGTCAA
>DASYWB010000260.1:0-3690 GCA_035936495.1 Thermomicrobiales bacterium | reverse complement strand
AGCCAGACGGCGAGTCGGTCGTCCTCCCAGCGGTCAGCGACCGGCAGGCCAATAACGTCGCGATAGAAGCGTTCCGAGGCGGCCAGGTCTCCCACTTCCAGAGCCATCTCAAAGACGCCCATGGTGGGCGCGGATATCTCTTTCTGCGTCATGAAGCACTCCTCTCAGGGGGGCCACCGAGAAGCTAGGCCCGATCCCGATGAACTCGTGCATCATGAGCTCCTTTGCCGTCCGCATCAAGCCCACGTTCCACATCGCATCTTCGACAAACGCGCTCACCGCAGGCTGGAGCGGGCGCTGTTCCGGACTGGGGGTCCGCTTCGCGGAGCGGGTGTCCGAGGTCGCTCGCATCCTTGACGAGGATGGATACCTAGCCGATTTCGCGCGCCAGGAGGATGGGAGCCTTGATCACCGAGCACACCTGCGCGGTGCTCGGCGTTGCCCTGAAGTACCGTCACGCCTGTTCGAGTGAGCTGGAGTTCCTCCAAGCCGCGTTACCCGAGGCCGAGATCACCCGCGTGGCCCATCGCATCGCCGGGGCCATGTCTGCTCCTACCGGGTGGAGCTCCGCGCGGAGGAGGGGTAGAGCAATACGCTGAGCGCTTGACTCAGCACATGCCCGAGGAGGCTGCCTGGAAGCGCCGTGCCCCACGGCTCACCGTCCCGGACCCACGGCGACGACGCCATCCCCTGCCCTCGTCGGCACCTCCCGGCGCCCGGAAAAGCCGCTCCAGCATCGGGAAACTGTACTGACGATTGGACGGTTGATCGCGTAAGATGCGCTTGATGCGACGTGGGGATGTTAGACGCTGTCCGGCGTCGTCGCGGACCCCGAGGTGACCAAGGAGGCAGGCCGGAGGTGGCCAGCGTGGGGGACACTGAGCACCGTTTGGCGGAAGCAGTGTTATGGGAGCGGGGCGCCCGGTTGCAACTGGCACTGGACGTCGCCGGCATGGCGACGTGGGATTGGGACCTGGCGACCGGTCAGATTGTCCGTTCCGATCGGATGGCGGCACTCTATGGTCTCACCGAGGGAGCGCTTGAGGGAATCTTCGGCGCCCATTTCGACCGTATCCACCCTGAGGACCGAGCCCTTATCGAGCGCATGGATCGGCGACACCTGGAAGAGGGGGCGCCCTATGAGGTCGAATATCGGGTGATTTGGCCGGACGGTAGCGTTCACTGGCTGCGTGAACGGGCCGATTCGCTCCGCGACGACCACGGCCAGCCCGTCCGCCTCCTGGGAGTGACGATGGATGTCACCGCCAGCAAGGAAGCGGAGGCGGCCCTTCGCCAGAGCCAGTCCCGCTTCCGCTCGCTAGTGGAAAACGCCCGCGACATTATCACGATTCTAGGGGACGACGGGACGATACTCTACGAGAGCCCCGCCACCGAGCGGGTGCTCGGCTACGCGCCCGGCGAGTTGATCGGGACCAACCCATTCACCTTGATTCATCCCGATGACGTGGTCGCGACGCTAGAGCGGTTTACCGAAGCTATGGCCCAGCCTGGCGCCAATATTCCGGGCGAGTTTCGCTTCCGCCACAAGGACGGATCCTGGCGCTGGCTGGAGACCATCGGTACCAACCTGCTAGACGATCCGGCCGTTGGAGGAATGGTGGTCAACTCGCGGGACGTCACCGACCGGAAGGCATTCGAGGCGCGGTTGACGCACCTCGCCTTCCACGACGCCTTGACTGGCCTACCCAATCGGGTCCAGTTCGAGGAGCACCTGGCCAGTGCGCTGGCAAACCCACAACGACAGGTCGCCGTCGTCTTCATTGACCTCGATGGTTTCAAGGCGATCAACGACAGTCTCGGGCATGCGATCGGCGACCAACTCCTCGGGGCGGCCGCGGCTCGCCTGCCGGCCGCCGTGCGGACCGACGATATCGTAGCGCGCTTCGGCGGTGACGAGTTCTCGGTTCTCCTCGGCTCCGACGGGGGCGTGGCCGGCGCCACACGCGCCGCCCGGAGCTTCCTCGCGACTCTGGAGTCACCATTCGTCATCCAGGGACACGAGGCAGTGATCCGCGCGAGCATCGGGATCGCTTCGAGCGCCCCTGGCTTGGATACGCCCAGCGATCTGCTGCGGGCGGCAGATGTCGCCCTCTACCGGGCCAAAGCCGTCACCAAGGGCAGCTTCGCCGTCTTCGACCCGGAGCTTGATGAGCCGGCTCTCGGGCGGATGGCGCGTGAGCTCGAGCTGCGCCGCGCGTTGGAACGGGGTGAGTTGCGGCTCGCCTACCAACCGATCGTGGACCTGCCGACGCGCGCCATGTTAGGCGTCGAAGCCCTAGTGCGCTGGCAACACCCGACGCGAGGGTTGCTGATCCCCGCCGATTTTGTCCCCATCGCGGAGGAGACGGGCCTGATCGTGCCGATCGGACGATGGGTACTTGGCGAAGCGTGCAGGCAGGTCCGGGCTTGGCAGCGCCGCACCCCGCGGGAACCGCCACTGCGGCTCTACGCCAACCTTTCCGGCCGCGAGCTTCAGCAGTCGAGGCTCTCGACGGACCTAGCGGGAATCCTGAAGCGGACGGGCCTCGACCCCCACTGCCTGACATTGGAAATCACGGAGAGTGCCGCCATTGCCGACGCCGAAGGAGCCATGGCTATCCTGAATGGGCTGAAGAGGCGCGGGGTACGCGTCGCCATCGACGACTTCGGGACCGGCTATGCGGCCCTCAGCTCACTGAAGCGCTTCCCCATTGATGAGCTCAAGATCGACGCGTCCTTTGTCACCGGTCTTGCCACCAGCCAGACGGATACCGCGATCGTGCGCGCGGTGGTCGGCGTGGCGAAGGCGCTGGGACTCGGTGTGACCGCGGAAGGCGTCGAGACCGCGGAGCAAGTTGCCGCGCTCCGCGAGCTCGGATGCGACCAGGGCCAGGGACACTTCTTCGCGCAGCCGCTGCCGCCGGAGGAGTTCGCCGCCTTCCTGTCCCAAAGCGGCAATGGGCTTGAACCCGGAGACGCGGCGTGGTAACACGGGGCACAACGCCGCTTCGCTTGCGCGCCACCGTCCATTGACACGGAACCCGGGTAACGGCGGTGGGAAGGAGCGTTCCCGTCCCCGCCGGGCGGAGCTCCAAGCCGCGACGCTGCACCCGATAAGCCGGATCAACGCCGGCTGCGCCCAAGCAAGGTCCAACCACACCAGCCGGAGTCCGTATCGCACCAACTCCGGCTCAGTGCGCGTGATCTCGGCACCTCATGCTCAGCCGGCTTGCACCCCGCTCTATCGGTACTTTGTCGAGTCAGGAGCGATCGTACAGGGAGATGCCGTGGCCACAGGAGAGCCCGTCAAGCAACCTTTGCAACTGCGCCAGCATTGGACGCATTGACCACCCCCCAGGATCGCCACAGCATGGTCCACGGCTCCAGCCACACCATGACCATGCGGAGCACCACCGACCCGCTCACTCCCAGCCTCGAGTTCGTCTGTCGGGCGCCTATTTCCCCCTCCTCGTCACCTCGACGGTGACAGGATCCTCGGTCGTCGGGCCCTGTGCTTGGCTCGGCTCGTAGCTGCTCGAGCCTGCGCTGGTTGACCTCCTGTGGATCCCACATTGACTCCGACAGGAACCACTGCAGCCCCTGCACCTGCCGGTGTTGTCCGCCCTCGATCGGCTCGGCGATGGCCAAAGCCGTCAGCGTCTTGTTGCGCTCGGCAGGCAAGAGCAGACC
>DASYWB010000259.1:0-2696 GCA_035936495.1 Thermomicrobiales bacterium | reverse complement strand
CGCGTCCCCTGCCGCGTCGCCAGTCGCGTCACCCGTGGCCACGGGCGCGGGCGTGACTTTGGCCGTACCGGCCGCGGTCAGCGTGACGACGGTCGACGTGTCCTTGGACGCGCTTCTCGCCGCTGAGCATGCGATCAACGTGCACGAGAGCGTGGAAAACATCGAGAACTACATTGCCTGTGGCGAGATCGGGGGCATTCCTGATTCCGACGGCAATCTCTTCATTGGGCTCGAGGAGTTGGATGACTCCGGGTTCACCGGTATCGCCTGGTTGCAGGCAAACGACCAACAGACCATCGTCACGATCTTCCTAGCGGAAGGCCTTGCCGGCGACGGTGCTGGCGCGACGGATGCCGTCGCTAGCCCCGCCGCGTAGAGATACCTCAAATGCCGAGGAGAGTGCCCCGGTGGTCGCGGACCAACCGGGGCACTCGTTCTCTCCCCGACCGCTCCGTGTGACAGTGACGAATCGCGCGCTGGCCCAAGTGGGAGGACGCGACGGGGAAGGACACGGGGTCCTCCCCTACGGTATTTGCCTCGCCACCGGTGTAGGAGCCAACCTTGTGTCGACCGGCGGCGCTCGGCATTGCCTGGTATCCTTCTGCGCGCCTACGCTCCGAGAGAGTTGGGGACATTCGCCTGTCCAATGTCTCCACCGCTAGGAGAGCTCGCGCGATTTTGAGCGCTTTTCGTTCGCCGAGCGGAATCGGAGAAGTAATCATCGTGACAGCAAGCAGCACCGTTCTGGCCCCGGCCGCGATCGAGCGAATCCGTGGTGCCGCCGAGCAGCACTCCAGCTCAATGGTTGCGCTGGCCCAGCGCCTCATCCAGACCCAAAGTGCCCCCGGCGAGGAAGCGCAGATTTCCGAACTCGTGCTCGCGGAGATGCGCCGCACCGGCTACGACGACGCCTGGCGGGACGATGCCGGCAATATCATCGGCGTGCTTCGCGGCGACGGTGACGGGCCGAGGGTGCAGTTCAACACGCACCTGGACCATGTCTCGGCCGGCGATCCCTCCCTGTGGGCGCGGCCTCCGTTTGGCGGTATCATCGAGGATGGTGTCCTCTACGGTCGCGGCGCCTCGGACATCAAGGCGGCCATGGCGGCGCAAGTCGCGCTCGTGCCCGTGCTGCGGTCGGCCGGTCTGAAGCCTCGCGGTGACGTCTACGTGGTCGCGGTGGTGCTGGAGGAAGTGGGAGGCCTTGGTAGCCGCTACCTGGCGGAAACCCTTCCCACGGATATTGCCGTCATCGGCGAGGCGACCAACAATGAGCTCCGCCGGGGCCACCGCGGTCGCGTCTTCGTGGATGTCAGCTTCACGGGTCTCTCGACCCACGCGAGTGCGCCCGAGCGCGGCAGGAATCCGCACTACGCCGCAGCTCGGTTTCTCCTCAAGATCGAGAACCTCGCAATGAAGCCGCACCCGACCTTCGGTGGCTCGACTATGGCTCCCACCTGGTACGAAACCGACCAGACGAGTGGAAACGTGACCCCTGGCACCGTCTCCGTCTTCCTAGACTGGCGGAACGTCCCAGGCGAATCGGAAAGCGACGTCTTGGCGCGCATCGAAACGATTGCCAAGGACGTCGAGCGCGAGGTAGAGGGAATCACCGCGGTGGTCTCGGTGGTCGGCCGTCCGGTCGAGACGTATACCGGCCTGCGTGACACCATGCCTTCGACCCTTCCATTCGAGACCGCCGCGGGCAACCCGGCACTGACCACCGCCCGGGCGGTGCTAGAGGTCGCTTTCAAGCGGGAGATCCGGGTCGGGACCTGGACGTTCGCCACGGACGGCGGACATCTACACCAGCATGGCGTTACGACGCTTGGATTTGGCCCCAGTGAAGAACGGTTCGCTCACACGATCCACGACCAAGTATCCGTGGAGCAACTGCATGAGGCACTTTTCGGCAACGCCGTGCTGGCCGTGGCGTTGTCGGCTATCCCCACCGAACAGCAATGAGTGACGTAACAGGGTCGACCAGCCGGTCGGCTGGATCACCCAGCACTACCGAGCATCGGGAGGCGGCGCCTGACTCCGTACGATGTGCGATCCTTACCGTCAGCGACACGCGGTCAGTAGAGACAGACACGAGCGGCGCGTTGGTCCGTCAACTCCTCAACGACGCGGGCCACCCGGTTATCCACTATGAGATCGTGCCCGATGAGCCGGATCGCATTCGCGCCACGGTGGAAGAATGGATCGCTGACGAGCGGGTTCAAGCGGTGCTTGCGAACGGCGGTACCGGCATCGCGGATCGGGATACCAGTTATGAGGCGATCGTTGGTCTCCTCGACAAGCGCCTGGATGGCTTCGGGGAGCTGTTTCGTATGCTGAGCTACCAGGAGATCGGGGCGGCGGCAATGCTATCGCGCGCGGTAGCCGGAGCCGCCGGACAAACGGTCGTCGTGGCGATGCCAGGCTCACGGAACGCGGTGAGACTGGCGATGGAGCGTCTGATTCTCCCGGAGCTCGGGCATCTCGTCTTTGAGATCACAAAATAGCGACGACGGCTCATCAAGCGCCCTAACAATGATGGGAAGCACAGCGGTGACAGAGCGAACGTCTCGGGTGAAGCCACAGATTCTGAAGGGATTCCGCGACTATCTCCCGGAATCGATGATCCTTCGCCAGCGGATCATCACCACGTTCCGAACCATCTTCGAGCGCCACGGATATGAGCCGCTCGATAC
>DASYWB010000258.1:0-3447 GCA_035936495.1 Thermomicrobiales bacterium | reverse complement strand
GGAGGAGGTAGATCTATGAGCCAGACAGTTGACCGGAGCGCGCTCGACACGCTCCCCACCTTCGACGCGGCGACCGCCGACGCGCTCATCGCGCGCTACATCCACGAGGATACGCTCGGGCGAGACGAGTCGTGGGTGGTCACCGAGCGTGGCAGTGTCCAGGTCTGGGCCTTGATCGGGTACCTGCGCGGTGGGGAGGGCATCGCCGGGACCGCCACTGCCTACGATCTGCCCGAGGAGGCGGTGGCGGCGGCGGTGGCCTACTACCAGCGCCTGCGCCCCCTCTTCGACGCCAAGCTGCTGCTGAATGACGAGGCGTTCCGGTAGAAGGGAAGGCATAGCGGCGCCGTGGCCAGATTCTATTTGGACGAGAATGTGTCCGCGGACTTGATTCCCCTACTCCATGCACAAGGACACCGAGCAGTCAGTGCGCGGACCATTCACGGCGGGCGAACGAGCGATCACGACCACATGGCAACGGCGACCAGGATGATCTAGTTGTTGGTAACGCATGACCGCAAAGACTTCCGGCTCCTCCATCGCGCCTGGATCGATTGGTTCAGGGAGTTTGGACCAGGTCCGCCGCCAGCGCACGCTAATATCCTGCTGATTCCGCAGCCGCCACTGGCGTCAGTCAGCCAGCAGGCAATCCTGCTGCAAGCATTCTTGGCCGAACGAGAGCCGGTTGAGCATCGCGGGAGCCGGTTCTGCGTCTGGTCCATGTCGCATGGTTGGCACGAGGAGCGCTGACCTGCCAGGTGTGATGGAGTAGGTTGGCGATCACCGCGACTCGCTGGCGGTGATCAAGTCATCGGCGATCTTCGCCGAGGAGAGGACGCCAGGGAGCTGGGAGCCCGGATGGGTGCCGGCGCCGAGGAAGTAGAGATTCGGCAGCTCTTCCGAGCGGTTGTGGGGCCGGAACCACGCGAATTGGGTCAGGATTGGCTCAACCGAGAACGCCGAGCTGAGATAACTCTTGAGCGTCGTCTGGAAATGACGCGGGTAGATCATGTGCTCAGTCACGAGGTGCTTCGAGAGGTCTGGCAGGTAGTTCTCCTCCAAGAAGCACATGATCCGATCGCGGTAAGGCTTAGCCTCCCGCTCCCAGTCGATCCTGCCGCTGAGGTGGGGCACGGGCGCGAGAACGTAGAACGTCTCGCATCCAGGCGGGGCGAGAGAGGCATCGGTCAGCGTCGGCATGTGCAGATAGAGCGAAAAGTCGTCGGCCAGGGTCTTCCGGGTGAAGATATCCCGGAGTAAGCCTTTGTAGCGCTGACCGAGGATGATGTCGTGGTGCGCCAAAGCGGTCCGTCGCCGCCACGGTACTGGCGATCGGTCCCGAAGTAGATGACGACGAGCGACATCGAATAGCGCATGCGGGCCAGGCGGCGATCGGTGTACTTCTTGCGGACCGAGGTGGGAACCAGGCGTTGGTAGGCCGCGGCGACCTTCGCGTTGCAGACAACCGTGTCGGCTTTGAGCTCCTCGCCCCAGGTGAGCCGGCCGCGGGTCGCCCGGCGGCCTTCGGTGGCGAGCTCACCAACTTCGGCGTTCAGTCGCAATCGCCCGCCCAATTCCTCGAAGAGGCGGACGAGCGCGGTCACGATAGCGCCGGTGCCGCCCTTGGCGAAGATACGCTCGCTCCGGCGGACGAACTCCTGATAGCCTTCCAGATCGCCTGGATGCTCACTGAACCGGCGGATCTCGGCGGCCATCGCCTCGCTATCGCCGGTGTAATCAAAATGGCTCCTGCTTGACGGTAGACATAGGCGCGGCCGCCGGGCTGGTCCCGCTTCTCCAGTAGGGTGACATCATAGCCACGAGCGGCAAGGCGCACGGCAATTGCCAACCCGCCGAAACCGCTCCCGATGACGATGATCCGCCTTGGCATGATGCCGTCAGTACCCCTCATGCTGATGCTGTCCCGCGATCCATGCAAGGCGGTAAACGATGATATTGCATGGCCAACGCTACCGAGAATCGGGCGTCAACGCGCGACCTGTGATTGAGGCACGCGTCCGCGGGCATTGCCCATGGCATCATCCATGTGAGACGAGCGTTGCAGTCGAGACACACATCCGCGATTGAAGGGGATCATGACCGAGGCACACGACTGGTATAGCGGTGAAGCGCACGGGCCATTCATCTTTCGAGCGGCTTCGCGTCCCACGGAGCCGAGCACCGGAGCACTCCTCATCCATGGGTTCATGGGTTCGCCAAAGGAGCTGCGGCCACTCGGGCAGGCGCTGGCGGAGGCGGGGATCGAAGCCCATGCCCCGCGGCTGCCCGGATACGCGTCGGAACTGGGAACGCTCGATGGGAAGCGCGCGGAAGATTGGATCGATGCCGCCAATCATGCCTGGGATGAGGTCGTCGCGCGCCACCAGCGCCACATCCTGCTGGGGTTCTCGATGGGTGGCGCGGTCGCGCTCTCGGTCGCGAGCCGACTGCCCCCGGACCGGCTCATCCTGCTGGCGCCACTCTGGCGCTTCGGACACGGGGCACAGCGCCTCATCATTCCGTTGTTGCCGCTGTTGAAACACGTCGTCCGGTCGTACCAACCTTTCGGCAATAGCGATTTCAACAACCCGCGAACGCGTCAGTTCTTCCAAGAGGTCGATCCGGATCTCGATATCGACGATCCTGCGGTGCAGCGATCGATTCGGGAGGATACGACCATCTCGATGGGCGTTGTCGACCAGTTGCGCCGGGTCAGCGCGATGGGATGGGATGCGGCGCCCATGACCACCGCACCGACACTCATCCTCCAGGGAACCGAGGACCGGGTCGTGACCGCTCGCCACACCCGCGTGCTGCTCCCCCGCTTAGGCGGACCTCTCACCTACCGCGAACTCCCGAGCGATCACCTGCTGGTCGCCGATGGCCGTCCGAGTTGGCAGGAGGTGCGGACCCGCGTCATCGAATTCGCGAGCGGGCCGGCGTAGTGGACATGGGCTTGAAACGGGTTGGATCGTGGGGCCCGGCCATCGTCCAGGCCGTCCTTGGCGTCCGCGTCTGCCTTCGACTGGCCCGGACGGCAGGTGGCACACGCATCCGGCGGAGCGGCGCGATCGATCCTGACCGGGTGACCGCGATCGTTCCGGTGTTGAACGAACGAAAGCGCCTCACGCCATGCCTCGATGGGCTGCTGGCGCAACCGGAGGTCGCCGCGGACATCCTCGTTGTAGATGGCGGCTCCGACGATGGCACTCAGGACCTCGTACGCCTCTTGGCCAGCCGAGATCCCAGGCTCAACTTGATCGACGCATCGCCGGTTCCAAGCGGAATCAACGGCAAGGCGTATGGTCTACAGCTTGGATTGGAGCACGCGCTGCTGGAGACCCAATGGATCCTCACGATGGACGCCGACGTGCGGCCCGATCCAGACCTCGCCACGTCGCTGCTGGCGCACGCGCGGAAGAGCGCCGTTCTGGCGCTGAGCGTCGC
>DASYWB010000257.1:0-7352 GCA_035936495.1 Thermomicrobiales bacterium | reverse complement strand
AAAGGACCATGCCGGCATGGTCCTTTCTGTCGCGCCTCCCAGGATCACTCACCAAGAGCTTCTGCGCCGCTTGCTTGCACTCCTCGGCAGCGTCTCGGCGGACAATGTCACGAACCAGGTGCTGTGGCTTGATGATTCGTGGTGAAGCATCGCTAATGGCATCAACCGCTACTCCGGTAGAAGGTCGAAAGCCGCGACGTGGTTCGGCCGGACTGACCGGAAGTGACGGTGGTCGAGCGTGATGAGGGTCTCGATGCCCAGCCGCTCGGCGACGGCGATGACCGAGGCGTCAACGGTGCCCAGGGGAAAATCATGGTAGGTGGTGATGAGCTCGACCATGCGCGACCAATCCTCGGGCTGGGGAGGGCTCCGTATCAAGATCGGCCATGCTCATCGAGAATGCCGCTTCCGCCGTGGGATCGAGCCGCTTACCGATCAAGTAGGCTGCCTCCGCCACCACGAAAATGGGAATGACGAGGTGAAGATCATTGCGAATGAGTACCTCCAAGCACAAGGCATGATCCGGATCGTCCTCGATAGCCACGGCGACGAGCGGGCCAGTATCGACGACCACCCACCTCGTCCGGCTCCGCTGGGTGCAGGCCTTGCCGCGTTTTGCCTTAGTCCCATTCTCGGCCCTCATGCCTCGTCTTCTGCTGACGCCTGCGCTACGGTCACGATGTCTGGTGATTGCACTGGTCCGTGCCAAGGGGAGAGACCACTTTCGCGGGCAATGTCGTCTGCGTATCCGGCAGCCAAGATCTCCTCGACATTCCTCGCCACCGATTCCTGAGTCCCGGTTCGCCCGAGGCCAACGAAGCCAAGGCGCTTGGGCTGTCGATTGGGAGCCAGATAGGCTTCCAGGGCGGCGCGGACCACGGCCGCGGTGGAGGTGCCTTGCCGTCGTTGTTCGCGTTCCAGGAGCGCGGCTAAGTCATCGGGGAGGACGATTGTCGTGCGCTTCATGGTCGATCCCTTTCGCTCCACGTTCATATCTTCATACTGTCACATCACGGTGGTCATGCCATGATCGCTGAAGGTGTTCAATCCTGATTGCCGAGACGCGCTTCAGGCCCGTATAGTGTCACCGGCTGAGATAGCGTGCCACCGCTCCCATTAGATATCACTCCTGAGACGAGGGACCTGTGCCTTACTCCCCGGCAAATCCTGGATGGTCGCGGAGCCGGGGACAGCTTTCCGCCTATCGTGCCGTGGGGGGTGGCAGCGACCTCACCGACCCCTTCGCCGAGCAGCCGGTCCGGCGATCGGCCGTGTTGGTCGCGATCAGCGCGGTCATCGTCTTTGCACCGGTGTTCATCGGCGGCGCGGTTGGCACCACTATTTTGCTCTCGATCGGTTGGCTAGGGCTGACTGGTCTCGTCATGGGCATGCCAATTCTGATCTGGAGCCTGGCCGAAGAGGGATGGCGCATCCTCCAGAGGCAGATGCGTCCGCCGGTTGATGTCCTCCATATCTCGCCCCGTGTCGCCCACGTCCTCCATCGGCATGGATACGTGGCGATCCGCGACGTCGATCTCGCCTCGGATGATGCGCTGCTCTGTCTATCCAATATGGACGAGCGCGGCTTGCGCGACGTGCGCCGCGCGATCGGCCTTTGGAAGTACCAGCGCTGGCAAGAGCGCGGCTTCCCGGTCTCGGGACGGGACTAGGTGGGATTCATAAATCGGTATCCCTAACGCGTAAGCCGGATGCCGGGATCTTCCATGGCGGCCGCCACCGCGTGGGGCGCCAAGCCCCGGCACTCACCCCGATAAGGCAGGGTGAAGCTGAATACGCCTGCGACGACCAGACCAGCGGTGATCCCCGGATTCCTGATGATCCCTATCGTCGGGGACGATGCCGCGCATCGCCCGGTCCCCACCACGCCAGCTCGCGTCCCCGCATGCCGTCACCGGTCTCGTCTCCGTGGGTGGTGGGCAAGGGGGAGCCGCCAGCCCGAGCCGCTCGGAAACTGACCACGCATCGTCGGGGCATGGCACGCCGTGCCCGGCCTCCTACCGCGTCGGTTCTGCTTCCCTCATATCAGAGGCCGTGTGGACAGGGTCAGCGATGCGGTTGGCGGACGGGCGCATGGCCGTGCGTCCCTACGTTCGGGTGGTTCCTGGCCGTCACCCGAGACGAACGGCCCCACCACGCGGCCTCTCAGCCCTCAAGTGGCCCCGCCGGGTAAGGCCCCGGCCGGGCTACGCCTGGGAGGCCCCTAGGCGCTAAGGGATAGTCGCGAGCTCAACGGGCAAGGAGGATGGCTGTAGCGACGTATGCGACGTAGGAGAGAAGCAGAAAACCTCCGCCGCGCCGGTCGACCCTGCCACGCCATTGGAGGAGCGCGCAGAGTAGAAGCGTCGTCGCGACGGCCACGGGGAGGTGGAATCGTAGCGTCGCCGTGTCGAGGGTGAGCGGCTTCACCAGGGCGATGACTCCGGCGTTGAAGGTGGCGAAGTGAACGATGGTGCCAAGGACGTTGCCAAGTGCGATGTCACCGCGGCCCCGCCGGGCCGGGGCCGCGACCCGGAAAATCTCCTCCGCCTCGACGGCGGCGGCCACCGCGGTATTGCCGAGTAGGGTTGGCGAGACGCCAAGACGGGAGACGGTCGTTCTCAGCCCTTCGCCGAGTAATTCGCCGCCGGCACCTAAGAGCGCCATACCAGCGAGCAACGTTGCCACCGCGCGACGGGGTGGAGCCTCATCGTCCTCGTCCGGGACGATCGCGGTACCGGAGCGTGCCAGGCCAACGATGGCGAAGATGAACCACACGATCAACAGGGCGCCATCGAACCGGGAGAGTGTGCCGTCCGGCGCGAGGATGAGCAGCGGCAGCGGGGCCGCGGCCGTCCAGAGAAGGGCTCTTCCCGGGAGAGCCGCATCAATGGGAGCGATCATCGCACCGAATCCCGACACGGCGAGTGCGAGAAAGGTCGTCCCACCGAGCACCGTCCCCGCGGCCGCGCCCGGCAACCCTTGGAGGTTCGCGGCGATCCCGGCGACGATGTTCTCGACCTCGAACCCGGAAACGATAACCGTGATGGCGAACGGAGCGACGTGATAGCGACGCGCGGTCGCCAGCAGGCCATCGAGGAACACATCGGCCCCGGCTACCACCAACAGCAGGCCGGAAAACAGGAGGGCCAGCCCGAGGAAAGCGTCCATGGCGGCATTGTGCCACGGTCACCGGAGCCAATCGTTGATGTCGGCTGAGAAGATGATCAGAGGGTGCGAACAGGGCGTTCCCCGGCGGCAACCTGCTGTCGTTGGTGGCGCCGGCGGGTCTGCCGTCCCTTCCAGAGGAGCGTGGCGAGGAGGAGGTTCCCGACCAGGCCGCACATGAGGAGGATCGCGCCGATCAGGGCGTCGTTGGTTGCGAGGATGAGTGCCTCGCCCCAAGCGCCCCCGAGTGCCAAGACGAGGAGCATCCATCCCATCGCGACGACGTTGAGCAGGATTGCCCCGGCAATAATCGCGCTACGCAGGCAACCCATCTGCCGAGCCTCTGTCGCTCATACACGGTCTGGGTAACCGTCGCCCGGACGGAAAGCCGACATAAGCTGGCCAGGCGCAGACCACGCAAACGATACGTCATTGGCCGAGGTTGTTCATACGCCCCGCACTACACATGGAGAAGGAGAGGCTTGGTTTCCCGCGGACGGCCAAACGTCCTACCGGTGCCGGTAGGTGATCCGGCCGCGGGTGAGATCATAGGGCGAGAGCTCCACGATCACCCGGTCGCCGGGAAGGACGCGGATATAGTTCTTCCGCATCTTCCCGCCGAGATGGCTCAGGACGTTGTGGCCATTCTCAAGCTCGACAGTGAACATCGCGTTCGGCAAAGCCTCAACCACCTTGCCATCGACGGTGATCGCGTCGGGATTCTGCCGGCGAACCCGCTCCTCGGTCACCGTGCTGGGCGCCACCGGGGTGGGGGTAAAGGGCTTGCGATATTGGGGCTTCTTTGCCAAATGGAACCTCCGATTCCTAGATGAGATACGGGTAAGTTACGCTGTTATTGTACCGCATGGGGAGGAGGGGGAAGACGGCAAGACGGGGAGACGGCAAGGCGGCTGGATACCGGGTACCCCTCGTGGGTGCCCCTACGATCTCCTTGCCGCCTTGCCGCCTCCCGGCCTCACTTCGTCCAGTGACGGGCAACGACCTGGCGTACGCCCAGGCTGAGACTAGGGTACGTCTGCACGGTTCTCGCCAGCATGCCCGCGGGAAGGCGCCAGGCCATCATGAAGGCGAACTGATTGATGAGATCGCCAGCCCGCTGTCCCACGATATGAGCACCGGCGATCTCGCCTCCGAGCCGGCCTCGCGTCCAGCCACGCGTCAGGATCACGGTCATCAGTCCGGCGGTGGCCCCATCGGTCCGGGCGCGGTCAATGGCGCCGTAGGGCCATTGGAGGACGTCGATGCGGTCGCCGTGGCGTTGCCGCGCCTCTTCGATCGTCAACCCCACGCCCGCGACCTCGGGATCGGTGTAGGTCGCCCAGGGGATGGCGCGGGCGCTCCACGTCTTCCGCCCGCCGAGGACGTTGGCTGCCACCGTCCGGGCTTGGTCTTCCGCGGCGTGTGTCCAGTAGGGCGGCCCTGTCACGTCGCCGCACGCCCAGATGTGGCTCGCGCTTGTCCGCAGGCGCTTGTCGACCTGAATCCCAGCCTCGCCGGGGTCGACACCCGCGAGATCGAGTCCGAGGTTCTCGGTGCGGGGCTTCCGGCCGACCGCCACCAGGATCTCGTCGGTCTCGATCCCGGTCTCTTCGCCCACGGCGTTGCGGAGTCGCAAGCGCTTTCCCGTCCCGGTCGCCTCGACGCGCTCGACCATTGTCTGCATGTGGAACGTGATTCCCTCGCGCTCCAGAGCCCGCCGCAAGACATCCGTGCTGGCCGGTTCATCTCGCCTCAACATGCGTGGTCCCCGGCCGATCACCGTCACCTCGCTGCCAAACCGGGCAAACGTTTGGCCGAGTTCCAAGCCGATCGATCCCGCACCAATCACCGCCAGGCGGCGTGGCACCTCACGGCGGTCGAGCATCTCGACATTCGTCACGTAGCCGCTTTCAGCGAGGCCGGGGATGCAGGGAACCGCGGGTTGGGACCCGGTCGTGATCGCGAAGTTGCCGGCACGGAGCTGTGCGTCCCCGACCGCCAGCGTCCGCGGGCCGGTGAACCGGGCGTGGCCCGCGATCACCTCGACCCCCGCCCGCGCCAACCGCTCCGGCGAGTCGTGCGGCTCGATCACTTCGATAATCCGCTGCTTACGGTCGATCGTCTGGCCCAGATCGAGGCTGATCTCCGACACGCTGATCCCGTGCACTCCCGCCTCCCTGATCGTCTGCAGCGCCCGTGCGCTGGCGATCAGGCTCTTGGAGGGGACGCACCCGGTATAGAGGCAGTCCCCACCGGTGCGTTCCGCTTCGATCAAGGCGACGCGTTTGCCCGCCATCGCAACCTGCGTCGCGACGGTCATGCCGGCCGTCCCCCCGCCGATCACGGCGAAGTCATACGCGCGTTCCCGGGGTGATGGCATCTGGTGATCACTCCTATCACTCATGCCGGTGTTTGGTCGCGAGGGGTAGATCGCTTCCGCCAAGGTAACAGGGCGGCGAGAACCGGAATGAAGACCATGAGGACTAAGCCCGCGAAGATGGCGGCGGAAAGCCCAGGGCGGGTCGGCAAAATGGCGCCGACCGCCACGATCGCGATCACCGGCGGGATCATGCCGACGAAGGTCGCGATGGCGAAGACGCGCGTCGAGATCGTCGTCAATCCCGCCGCGTAGCTCACCCAATCGAAATTGAAGACCGGCAACAGGCGCATCACAAGCAGCGCCCGGCCCCCGAGGCGTTCCGCCAGCGCGTCGATCCGGCTCATCGCCGCGGGCGGTAGCCGGCGCGCGAGCCAAGGCCGTCCCAGCCAGCGGGCCAGCCCGAAGGCGACCAGCCCCCCGACCTCCGCGCCGATCAACGTATAGACCACACCCCAGAACAGCCCAAACGCGAGCCCGGCGGCGATGTCCAACGGCACCGACGGAATCGGGGAGACGACCACCGCCACCGCCAGGATCACCATATAGATGAGAGGCGCCCAGAATCCGAGGCCATCGAGCCAGTTCCGGATGCTCTCCGGGCTCAGGGAGAATGCCCTTCCGACGGCGAAATCGATGAGCAGGCCCGCCACGATGCTGGCCACGGCCAGGATCAGCAGCCATTTGGCTTCCTGCCGCTGGAGTCCCATGACCTGCCCGCTTGCCTCTCGCACCGCTCTCGCTCCGCCTTCGCCCGCCATCTAAGCGTGGGTGAATCGTACCCCCGCCTGGCAAGGTAACGAGGCGGAAATGTGCGAACACGACCGAGTTTGAGCCGCCGGCGTTTGACAGGCTAGCCAATTATTGGTACTAGTGCTCTGTCAACGTTGCCCCGGAGTCAAGCCGTCGCTTTGCCCGACGCGTTGCGGTGGCTCAGGTTCACTCGCCTTCATTGAGGGTATCTCGTGAGGGCTTCGGGACGATGTGACGACTGGCCGGTACCATGAGTACCCTGGCCTGACCATGTTTAGATGCGACGTACGGGCAAAGCTGCCCAGATTCCAAAGGAGGACGGCGATGTGAACGGACGCATCGATCACCGGGTTGACGGGCCGCGTTTTGGACCGGGAAGGTCCCTTATCACACGTATTGAAGGAGCCTAGTGCATGAACCTGTTTACCCACGCGCGAGCGGTGCTGCTGGCCGCAGTGATGGTCGCTTCATCGGTCGGAGCGCTCGCCGCCGCGCCGAATGCCCAGGATGATGACCGGCCGACGATGCGGTTAGGCATGGCCGCTGCCGACTTGCAGACGCTCGACCCTCATTTCGCGGCCGCGACCCAGGACCGCACGGTCGTCGATATGGTCTTCAATGGCCTCGTTCGTTATGAGCCGGGCAACGCCGAGAACATCGAGCCGGACCTGGCGACAGAGATTCCCGAGCCTGAGATGGAGGGGAACAAGCAGACCTGGACGTTCACGTTGCGGGACGGCGTGATGTGCCACCCTAGCTCGCAAACCGAGGCGTATGAGCTGACCGCCGACGACGTGGTCTACTCACTTGAGAAAGCGGCCAATCAGGACCGGTCAGCCTACTTCGCCGAGTACACCGGCATGTCCTTTGAGGCGGTGGACGAGAAGACGGTCAAGATCACGCTCGACACCCCGCTGTCGCCCGCGCTCTTCCTCCCGAAGGTCGCGAACTACTCCGGTGGCTTCATCGTCTGTGCCAAGGCGGTCGAGGCGCTGGGTGACGAAGCCTTCAAGACCGAGCCGGTCGGCACCGGCCCGTTCATGTTCTCCGAGTACAC
>DASYWB010000256.1:0-1852 GCA_035936495.1 Thermomicrobiales bacterium | reverse complement strand
GGGCCAGATGATTCGCGACGGCACGACCTACCTGACCAACGCCCCCTGGATCGCCCTCGCCCCCGGCGCCGCGCTCCTCCTCACCGTGCTCGCCTTCAACCTCGTCGGCGACGGCCTCCGCGACGTCCTCGACCCCCGCTCAAGGGCGTAAGGAGCTGTTGGCCATTAGCAGTCAGCCGTCAGCGCGGGTTGGACTGGGATCCGGTTAGATTGAGGAATACTCACTTCGCTGACGCCCCTCGTCCGCGCATGGTGGAGAGGGGGCAGGGGTCCCCAGGTTCAGCGAGGGCTCTCCGGGAAGACGCCTCAACGACTCGTGAAGAATCGCGATAGCAGGGAGACGGTTATGGCCCAGCGTGGTTTTGACGTCGCGATCGTCGGTGGCGGCATCAGCGGAACCGCCGCCGCGTACGAGTTGGCAAAAGCAGGATCGCGGGTGATCCTGCTTGAACGTGGCGAGCTGGCCAGCATGGCGTCTGGCTGGACCCTGGCCGGCGTGCGCCAATCCGGTCGCCACCCCGCCGAGTTGCCACTGGCTCAGCACGCGGTCCGCCGCTGGGAGCGCCTTGCCGAGGAGCTTGGCGTCGATGTCGAGTACCGGCAGGGAGGCAATCTGCGCCTGGCCCGCACCAAAGAGGAAGTACCGATTATCCAGGGCTTGGTGGACAGTCAGCGCGGCGCCGGGCTCGACGTGACCTTCCTGCCGGATAACGCGGCCGTCCGCGAGATCGCGCCCTCCCTGGCGGAGAGCATCGTCGCGGCTTCCTGGTGTCCGTCTGATGGCCATGCCAATCCGACCGCGACCGTTCGCGCCTTTGCCGCCGCCGCCGAGTGCCACGGCGCGACGATCCGCACCGGTACGAATGTCGAAGGCGTCGTCGTCGAGTCAGGGCGGGTTCGGGGAGTCCGCACCGGGGATGAAACGATCGCCGCCGACAGCGTCATCCTCGCGGCCGGTGTCTACACCGACCGCCTGCTCGCCTCCCTCGGCATCGACCTCCCGCTCACGATTCGTCATGTCTCAGTCGTCCAGTCGGTGCCCCTCCCACCACTGCTCGGTCCGGTCTTGGGCACGGCCAAGGCGGAGTTCGCCGGCCGCCAGCAGGCCGATGGCCGCCTTCGCTTCACGGGCGGCATTCGTCCGTGGACTGGTGGTGAGATGGTCAGCTTCGCCGATTCCATCCAGCCGCTAGCCGGCTCGGTCGCGGGCATGCTGGAGCGTGGCATCGCGATCATTCCCGCCCTCGCCCAGGCGCCCATCGCCCGCGTCTGGGGCGGCTTGATCGACATGACACCGGATGCTCTCCCGGTCATCGACCGCTCTGCGGACATCGGCGGCCTGGTCGTGGCGGCGGGATTCTCAGGGCACGGATTCTGCCTAGGTCCGACGACCGGCCAAATCCTGTGTGAGTTGGCGACTCGGGGAACATCGTCCTTGCCGCTTGAGCCGTTCCGCCTGAACCGGTTCACGACCGAGACCGCGGGCGTCACCGAACTGCACGGGTAGGCGGCAAGCCTAGGGACGGGAACCGATCGTCACGCGGTGTAGGGATTGCCCGGGCGGCATAGTTCCTATCGCCCCGTCTTTTGGAGTCCTTGATGCCGAGAACCATCCAGATATCCGTCGCGCAGGAGCGTACCGGCGCCGTCCTCGACCGCATCCATGACGTGGATGGCGTGGTCGGCATTACGCTTCAGGAGGGAGCGTCGCTGAAGCCGCCGGGTGATGTCATCATCGTCCAAACGACGAACAACGCCAGCCGATCGATCCTCCATGTGCTCGACGAGCTGGATGTGTTGGATGGAGGCTCTATTCTCACGTCCGAGCTCCAAAGCCTCATCTCGCGGCCGG
>DASYWB010000255.1:0-1819 GCA_035936495.1 Thermomicrobiales bacterium | reverse complement strand
GCAGCGCGCTGAGCGACTCAGCGAGCGGATCGAGGCTCTCGCCGAGAAGCACCGAGATCTCGGGTTTGAAGTCAAATCACTGCTTGGCGAGCTCGAATCCTTCCGCCAGGTCGACGCATCGCTCCGGCGTGACCTCTGGTATCTTCACGAGCAACGAACCCGGCTGCGCTTCGAACAGATCCAACAAGAGCTGGACCTCGTCACCGCCCAGCGGCGGGAAGCCGAAGCCGGTGAGGGCAAGCGCGGCACCCCCGCGCCTCGCGCCCGGCGGCAGACGCCCGAGGTCAGCGACGTCGATTTTTAGGTAGTCCGCATGCCGATCCACGCCGCGATGTCGATTCACAACCTGTCCGCACTCATGCCATCCGTTTCCCGCTGGTTACAACCGCTCGATCTCGGCCCGCGCTGCGCCGCCGGTCGACAGCAAGACGCCGTCCATCGGGCGGAGCAGGCCGGTCGCCGCCAATCAACCCTGCTAATCAGCCGGATCGTAGAGAATCACCAGGCTGGGAGTATTGCCCAACGCGCTCACCGCCGCCGCCCATGATGTCTTTTTGATCGCGCTCGAAAGCCACCTCCGGTCGGTCGTCGCCGATGCCATCGAGGAAGATGATGGCGAGGCGGTCATCGCCGAGATGGTGGCGATCCTCCGGAAGACACTGCGTCCCTAAGTGCCTGATCGTCGGTCGTCTGAGGCCGTGGCTCGAGCAGTCACTCGCCGACACCAATATGGGCGCATAAAACTACCGTATCCCGGATCCGCTCAGGAGACGCACCAGGATCACCGGCACAAGGGTTGCGACATGTCTCATCTGTTGCCTAGCCAGCTAGGAGGAGGTCATGCCGTGAGTGACACCGATCTTCCCCATATCCCCGCCGGCGTCCCGGTTGTCGATATCGATGGCGACGCCATTGGGACGATCCGCGCCGTCTATCCCCACTACATCGCCGTCGAGCAGGACGGGATCCCTCCCGCCGCTCATCGGGTACCGCCTCACGCGGTCGCCAGCTTCGATGGTGCTAAGGTGACACTCAACGTGGGGCGGGATGCGCTGGATGAGATGACGCCCGAAGCGGAGGCCGCTATCGACCTCCCGCGCCATGGCGACATTCCGGAACCCGGCGATCGCGAGCACGACGTGTAACGAGATTTGCCTACGGAGCAACGGGGCGCGGCCATCGCTCACCCGTCCGACCGACGATGCAATCTGGCCTTCTCAGGCGATAGTCAGGTCGGCAACCCCCTCGAATCGTTGCCGCATCGTCTCCACGGCCGCGGGGTTGTCATCAATCAAGTGAAACCGGCGACCGAGGGCGAGGGCGGCGGCGCCGGTCGTGCCGCTCCCCGCGAAGTAGTCCAACACCACCTCTCCGGGCCGTGACGACGCGGCCACAATCCGCCTCAGCACCCCGAGCGGCTTCTGGGTCGGATACCCCGTCTTCTCCCTGCCGGTTGGGCTGACGATGGTGTGCCACCAGACATCCGTCGGCAACTTGCCAATGGCCGCCTTCTCGGGCGTCACCAGCCCAGGGGCCATGTAGGGCTCGCGATCAACCTCGTCGGTATTGAACACGTAGTTCGCCGGGTCCTTGACGTAGAACAAGATGACATCGTGCTTGGCCGGCCAACGGCGATGCGATCGCCCGCCGTAGTCATAAGCCCAAATAATCTCATTCATGAACGAACCGCGGCCGAAGATGCCATCCATCAGCACCTTCGCGTAATGCACCTCGCGGTAATCCAAATGGAGGTAGAAACTGCCGTCCGGGGCAAGGACGCGGTAGCCCGCGCGGAGCCGGGGTTCGAGAAAAGCGAGGT
>DASYWB010000254.1:0-3421 GCA_035936495.1 Thermomicrobiales bacterium | reverse complement strand
CGTCTGTCGTGCTGTCGTGGTTCGGTGCGGTCGGGTCTGTCGTGTCGTTCATGCCAGGCATCATATCCCTTGGCAGCTCGATGGGCTATGTCGCCCCATCTCACAGGGAGTTCTCTCATGGCGAAGTTCCAGCGTCGGCGTGGCCGGGATGTCCCTAAGAGCAAGCGGATTCGGAATAACCCAAACGTCACCCAGGGCCGGAAAGTCGCGGCCTTTGAGGGTGGTGTCATCGTCTCGAAGCAAAACCCCGATGGCAGCGTGAGCCGGTACGCCATTGACGAATACGGACGACGCACCTTGCTCGATGAGGAGGCACACCATCATGCCCACCGGTGAACCTGCATCCCAGGGAGAGATCATCACCGAACGACTGTCAGAAATCGGAATGAGCGTGTCCCACTTTGCCCGTGCGCTTGGGGTCACGCCGTCCTTTATCCATGCGGTGCGGACAGGCAAACGTCGGCTCACCAAGCCGGCGACCGTGGAGCGAGCCGCCGACGTGTTAGGCATCAGTGCGGACAGGCTCTACGTTAGTGCCGGCCACTTGCCGCCCGATGCCTGGCAGATCGTCAAGCGTCGTCCCCAGATGGTGCAGGCCCTTCGCCTGATGAGCGCCAAGCTCGATGCCCGGACGGTCCGGCAGGGCGACCGCCAGTGATGAATACTCGGTGATGACACGAGTGAACCCGCTTCGCCAACTGCAGACGACAACACGACGAGTAAGCCCAAAGGCTCTGCGGGGCAGACGACGGGATCGTTGGTTCTAGTTGCCGATCCTGTGCCAGCAACATCATGGGTGGTCCGCCATCTGGACGTCGGGGGTATAGTGTCAAGTCTGGGATTGCCTCGATTTTGGGAGCATCTGCCCGCCGGCCGCGAGGACGCCGCCGCCTCCAGCTTGGCCAAGATTGCGCCGTCGGCTCGGCGCTCATAGTGGCACCGGTCAGCGTAATGCCAACATTTCACCTCAGGGTCGCTTCGGAGCAGGAGCCTCGACTTCCAGTTTGGCGACCGGGGTCAGTCCGGCTCGGACGTGGTCGCCCACGTTGACCAAGACAGCCGCCGTCGCTGGCAGGCGGAGGGTGACCTGGGAGCCGAACTTGATCATCCCTAGGCGCTCGCCCTGCGCCAGCCGGGTCTCCGGCGGGACCCAGCTCACGATCCGGCGGGCGAGCAGCCCACTGATCTGGGTGACGACACACGGGCCGGCCGCGGTGCGCAGGTAGGTGGCGAGCTGATTGTTGCCATGGGTCGCCGTCCGGCTCATCGCCGGGCGGTAGCCACCGGCGCGGCGGTGCCGCGCCACGACCTCCCCGTCCAGCGGGCTGCGCTGGACGTGGACGTCCCACAAGGCGAGGAAGACTCCGACCTCGACGAGTTCAGTCTGCCAGTACGTATCCCAGACGCGGTCGACATGGATGACGCGGCCATCGGCCGGTGCCAGCGCGACGTCAGGTCGGCGGACGACGGCGCGCTCCGGATCACGGAAGGTGAGTGCGGCGGCACCCGCAACGAGGAGCACCAGGGGGACGGCTGGCGGAAACACGAGGGCGGTCGCTAGCCCGAGCGCGATGAGCGGGAGCAGGACGGGCCGGCCTTCGGCCACTGGGCACCACCGCCGGTTGCTCAATCTCCTCGGAGGGGATTTCGGGCGCGCAGCAGCGTCGCCGGTGGGATGTTCCATGGGTAGACCTCTCGTTCGACAACCGTGAACTCGGCGCGCAGGAGCGGCGCGAGGTACCGCGGGTGGTATTGCAATGCAACGAAGATGCCATCCGGGCGCAGTGCTTGGGCCGCTGCGCGCAGGATCTGAGTCGTCTGCGCCCGGTCCATCAGGCTGAAGGGCACCGCGGACACGATGGCGTCGAAGCCGGGCGCTTCCTGGCGCTCGCGGAGCCCAACGATGGCCTCGGCCGACTCCGCCACCAAGATAAAGCGCGGGTCGTCGTTCGTCGCGCGCAGGTGCTCGACGAAGGGCGGGTACACCTCGAACGCCCACAGCCGGCCGTCGGCTGGCAGCGCCGCGAGCAGCTCCCCGGTGATTGCGCCAGTCCCCGGGCCGAACTCGGCGACGGCGTGCGCTGCCTCCGCCCCCGCCAGTTGGGCGATACGCCGTGCAAGGCCCCGGCTCGTTGGTGCCACCGCGCCCACGGTCCGTTGGGCACGGAGAAACTCCCTGAGGAACCTCCAGTGCGATGGCCGGTGTGCAAGCATTCTAGGGTCGCGGTCCGACAACTTCCCGTCCCTCCTTGTCAATCCCACGAACGTCGTTGTCTCCGTCCCGGCTGACCAAGCCCCGCACCGCTCCCCAAACCACATAGGTGCCAAGGATGAGGGCGGTAACGACGGCAAGCGTCTCGCCGCGTGGCCAGAGCGCAACCGACAGCGAGGCCGCGGCGATTGCGAGCAGCAGCCACCGGCGCGACAGCGCGAGCGTCGGGAATGGATGGTGGCAGACCATCAGCGCGGCGAGCCCGATGCCGACACCGCCTGCCTCCTGCACTCCCGCGCCAAACGGCCCCGCCACGGTCACCGTGAGCAGTGGACCTGCGGCGGTGATCGGCAGACCGTGGAAGACGCCCTCGGTCGGCTCGGCGTGGAACCGCGCCAAGCGGTAGGCCCCAGCCAGGACGAAGGCAAGCGCCACCCCAAAGCGGACGGGATCCGGTGCCCCGCCGTAATACGTCGAGAAGAGGAACGCGGGCGCGGCTCCAAACGCCACGACGTCGGCGAGCGAGTCAAGCTGCTGGCCCATCGGGCTCGTCGCTCGGAGCCGCCGGGCGAGCGGGCCGTCGACGCCATCGGCGATCATCGCCAACAGGATCAGCCGCAGGGCGGGCTCCCAAGCGCCAACCCGTGCAGCCTCGAGGGCTGCCAAGCCGCAGGTCAGCGCGACCATCGTCACCACCGCCGGCAATGACTGCCGAAGCGTCACGTCGTCACGCCTTCCAACACGTCGCAAGAGCCCCAGTCCCGCCGCCTCGTCTCGGGGCCTTCAATCCAAGTTGCCCGATCTGGGCCGCCAGTTTCATCATTTCATCATTAGGGTCGCAAGTCCCGCGCCGGGGCCCGGCTGGGCGTCCGCCTCACTACGTGCATCGGTAGGCGGGCAGTGAGACAACCACCCTTGGCATGACTCCCCCAAACAAGGAACGCGCATTCTCCTCATTGAGGGGAGACGACTCCTCACGCGCGGGGACCGCACGCGGGGCGATTATGTGGCGCACACGCACGCCGAACGATTTCAGAAACGGCGTCAAAAACGCCGAGAGCCACCCTGATGACAGGCCATGGCCAGCTCGACGTGCTCAACGTCTCCACGCACGCGGAAAGGGGCGTCATATCAACGATTTCGCCCCTGAACCAGTCTGGTGACAGGGTCCACCTCCACCAGGGTGGGTGTCCCTGATCCTCTGTCACC
>DASYWB010000253.1:0-4374 GCA_035936495.1 Thermomicrobiales bacterium | reverse complement strand
CATCGGCAACGGACTTCATCATCCAGAGCCGTCCCCTGGGTGACGACATCTCCTGCCCCGTCAACCGGTAGGTCGGACAGGACGGCAAGCACATCCCACAGTGGACACATGCTCGCAGCAAATCGTCATCCGGCTGGTCGTGCCCCGAATAGCCCCGGAGCTGGTGAAGATCGGCTTCGACCGCAACGGCCATGTTGTGCTTCCCTTATCTAAGATACAAAGCGTTCAGATCTATTAGATGCGACCGACGAACCGGCCGGGGTTGAGGACCCGCCCGGGATCGAACTGCTGCTTCAGCGCCTGCATGAGATCGAGCGTCTCAGGCGCAGGACCCCAGATATCGATGTCGCGTTTTAGGCTGAGTGGAGCCGCCAACACCACCGTGTGTGTCGCGCACTCGGCGAGTGTGCGAAGGAGCGCGGCGCCGCCCGGCCCACGACCATCCCCGCCCCTGCTCAACGGGGCGGTCACTAACACCGCGCCAAGCCCCGGCGAAACCCAAGCGCGGCCATCAACGATACCGTGCTCGTTAAGACACGAGTCAATAGCACACGCTAACTCGCCAGTCTCACGGGGCCGCACAGAACACCGTACCGTCAGTATTTCCGCATCCGCAGCAGCCTGATCATCAATATATGCCTGCCACCACTGGCGGCTCGCATCATCCATCAGCCGCTCGGCACCCTCACCGAGGACCGCGCCGATCGTAGCACCGAGCGCCTCGACGGCACCCTCACGCCCCTCAGCGCGGACAGCAACCCGCCAGTCACGTTCGATGCGGACAAGTTCTAGGGCCACGACCCGCAGCCCCTTTGCTTGGAGAAGCGCGACCATCTCCAACGCGGTGTCGAGAGCAACCGGCTCCGAGACGAGCGTTAGGTCGGATCGCGGTTTGGGGACGACCTTGAAGTTCGCCGACACGGTGACCCCGAGGGTACCCAGCGATCCATGGTAGACCCGGGGGAGATCGTAGCCTGACACGTTCTTGACAACCATGCCGCCGCACTTCGTCACGGTCCCGCTGGGATGGGCGACGCTCATGCCGATCAGCAGATCCCGGAGACTGCCCGATGCGAGGCGGCGTGGGCCTGAACGAGCGGTCGCGATCATGCCGCCAATCGTCGCGCGCTCCGGCCACGCCGTCTCAACCGGCAGGTGCTGCCCGTTCTCCGCGAGAGCGGCCTGCACGTCGGCGAATCGGGCGCCCGCTTGTACCGAGAGGACGAGGTCCACCGGCTCATAGTCCAAGATCGCGTCCATCTCAGAGGTGCCGAGCGCAATATCGAACCGCTCGATAGGGTTGCCGAGCGACAACATCGTCCCGCCGCCGATCGGCGCGACGCCCTCCCCTGCCTCGGCGGCTTGAACGAGAACCGCGGCTACCTCTTCGGCGGAGGCGGGAAGCACGGCCCGCTCTGGCTCCAACCCATCGATGCAGGCTCCTGAGGCAACTGGCGCACGGCCGTTAGAGCGCATAGATGCCCTTCTTCTGCGCCATCATCTGCGCCTTCAGGGCCCTGACCTCGCCGCACATGTAGCCCTTGGGAAACATCTTCTCGGGGTTGTAGAGGCCGGTGGGATCGAACGCGTTCTTCAAGCCCGCCATTGCGGCCAGGTCTTCGCCGCTGTAGACGAGCGTGAGGTAGTCCCGCTTCTCGGTCCCGATGCCATGCTCCCCTGAGAGAGCACCGCCGATTTCAACGCAGTAATGCAAGAGATCGTGGCTCGCGCTCAGGACTCGCTCCACCGCTCCGGTCTCCCGCCGGTCGAAGAGCATCAGCGGGTGAAGATTCCCATCGCCAGCGTGGAAGACGTTGGCGATCGGCAGGTCGTATTCCTTGGAGACCTCGCCAACCTGATCCAATGTCGCGGGTAGTTTGGACCGCGGGACGACCGTGTCATGGAGATAGTAGTTGGGCGCCAGGCGGCCCATCGCGGCCATGGCCATTTTGCGACCCTTCCAGAGAACATCCCGCTCGGCCTGGGACGTCGCGACCCGGAACTCGCTCGTGCCCGTGTCCTGACAGATCACGCGCACCTCTTCGGTTGTCGCCTCGACATCCTCGGCCTGACCGTCCACCTCGATCAGCAACACGGCGCCGGCATCCATCGGATAGCCGGCGTGGTAGGCTGGCTCGACCGCTTGGATCGTCAAGGCATCCATCATCTCGAGCGAGGACGGGAGGATGCCAGCGCCGATGATGCCCGAGACGGCATGAGAGGCGCTGTTGATGTCCGCGAACGCCGCCAGCATGACGGTGATCGCATCCGGGACCGGGGTTAGGCGGACAAGCGCCTTCGTCACGATACCGAGCATCCCCTCCGACCCGACGAGAGCGCCGGTCAGATCATAGCCCGGCGCGCCATATGCGCGGCCACCAGTCCAGACGACTCGGCCATCCGGCAAGACGACTTCCAGCCCAAGGATATGGTTCGTGGTCACCCCGTATTTCAAGCAATGCGGACCACCCGAATTTTCGGCGACATTGCCGCCGATGGTGCATGCCTTTTGACTGGAAGGATCGGGGGCGAAGAAAAAGCCGTCACCGAGTGTCTGCTCGGTCAGCTCCAGGTTGATCACTCCCGGCTCAACCAGCGCCGTCCCGTCGACCGGATCGATCTCCAAGACCCGATCCATGCGGGTCAGCGCGATGATGATTCCACCGCTCTGGGCAACGGCTCCGCCAGAGAGGCCCGTGCCCGCCCCTCTGGCCACGACCGGCAGGCCCTCTTGATGAGCAAGGCGAACGACGGCGGCCACCTGTTCCGTTGTCCTGGGCAGAGCGACGGCGAGCGGACGCGCGGTATCTACCGCGCCATCAACCGACCCGTCGTACTCATAGACGAGCAAGTCGGCCGGCCGATGAAAGACGCCGCCTTTGCCGAGTATCTGCTCTAGCCGGTCAATCAATGCGGCTTGGTTCATGGGGTCTCCGATGCACGCATCCTCAACCACCGCGGCCAGGGACTCTCGATAGCTTCACGAGACAAGTATGACCCCGAAGCCAAGTGCCGGGCAACTCCTGCCCCAAGGCGATGTGCGGCCCTTTCGCCGCACATCGCCTCAGCCTATTAATCCGGTCCTGACGGGTCGACGTTTAGGCGATCCGGTATTCCCGCAGCGTCTCGTAGTTCGGATCGGCCCCGATACCCGGCACGTTCGGCGGGCTGACCGTGCCATCCGAATTCAACCGCAAGGTCTCGACGTAGACCTTGCCCCACATCGGATCGACCGTGTCCCGGTAGAACTCCAGGATCAGACCGTTGGCGATGGCAGCCACCAGGTGGACGTGAATGTCCTGAGAACCATGCGGAGCAATATCGATATCGTGCGCCTGCGCCAATGCCACCACTTTCATGAATTCCGTCACGCCACCCAGTATCTTGGCGTCGGCGTTCAGAATCGCGACCGCGTCCTGAGCGATAAGGTCCCGAAAGCCGTAGCGCGTGTACTCGTTCTCCCCGGTGGCGATGGGGATGGTGGTCGCCGCGGCGATCTTGCGGTGGCCCGCGTAATCGTCCGCCGCGACGGGCTCCTCAAACCAGAAGACGTCGTAGTCTTCGATCCGCTTGGCGAACTGGATCGCCTCGTAGTATCGGTAGGCGCAGTTCGCGTCGACCAGCAGCTTGACGTCGGGGCCAATCGCTTCGCGCACGGCTTTGACGCGCTCGGCGTCCTCACGGATGGGCACGGCGCCGACCTTCATCTTGACGGCCTTCGCGCCCATCTCGACGTTGGATTCCATTTCCTGGGCGAGCTCTTTGAGGCCTTTTCCTTCTTCGTAATATCCGCCCGCCACATAGGTCGGGACCCTATCACGATAGCCTCCCAAGAGCTTATAGAGCGGCAGGCCCGCCACTTTTCCGCGAATGTCCCACAGTCCGATGTCGACGGCGCTGATGGCACGGGTCGTTAGACCGCGCCGCCCGGTCAACTTCGGGATCCACATCTTGTGCCAGAGCCGCTCGACATCAATCGGATCTTCGCCGATGAGCTGGGGTTTGAGATACTCGACCGTCGCGTCTCCTACCGCCCCACCGGCGCCAAGACCGATGCCGGTGATGCCCTCATCTGTCTCAATCTTGACCAGCGCCAGCCCGGCATGGGTGTAGGTATGCAAGCCGTTCGTGATCGGCTTCGCCCGCGGCCAGCGATACTCTTCCGTCGTGATATCGACGATGCGCATCAATTGTGCTCCTGGATTAGGGCGCTCACCACGGCCGCATACTACTCCACATGAATAGGTTGTCAATGTTCCCACTCGTAAGTTGCCATTCGACGGAAGCGCACCTTTCGCGTCCCGAGAAGACGGGTTCGGAACGATATGCAACATCCAAAGCACGTGAGGCTGGGCGCGTCTCTTTCATGCCATA
>DASYWB010000252.1:0-7998 GCA_035936495.1 Thermomicrobiales bacterium | reverse complement strand
GGCCCCTGGTCCGCCGCCGGCTCGCGTTGGCCACCGGCCACGGATCGCGTCATCGGAGCGGAGGAAGTCGTTGTCGTCGATGTGATCGGTGCTCATCGCGGCTACCACTTTGATGTCAACCGTACCTTTGGCCGGCCGGAGCTCGATCCGGACGCCCGGGCGATCGCGGAAATCGTCGAGACGGCCACTCGCGGCGCCGTCGACGCGTGTCGAGCGGGCGCGACCGTGGACAGCGTCTATCAAGCCGCCGCGCGCGTGTTTGGGAACAGCCCATTCGCGGAATTCGCGGGCCCGATGTCCGGACACGGCATCGGATTGGAGACGGTTGAGTTGCCATACATTCGCGCGGGAGACCACAGCCCCCTGGAACCCGGCATGGTCCTCTGTATCGAGCCCGGTATCTTCATCCCCGGACGTGGCGGCGCCGTAATCGAGCAGGAGGTTATCATCCAGCCGGACGGCCCACCGGAGGTCATCACTCCGACCCCGATGCGGATGTGGTGATTCTGATTCGGCGGTCCTATGTGTGAATCGTATGAGGAGGACGGATGTGCAACGCGTACTCGATGTAATTTTTCGGCGCGATCGCCTTGAACCGGAGATACCGCGATGTCCGAGGCACGATGTCGCGATGCGGCTCCGCGGCAAGCAAGGAAGGCCGACCCGGTTCTCGGACCAGACGGAGGAGCAGTACACGCTGATCTATTTCTGCCCGGTCGAGGGCTGTAATGAGACGGCGGAGCGGAGGCAAGTCCGCGCGCAGATCCCCGTACCCGGCGAGCCGCCAGAGCGCCCGCTCTTCGCTCGTCAGATCGACTGATGCGTTCCGAAATCCCTCGTCTGATCACCGGGCATCTGGCGAGAGTCCCTCGCCTTGGTAGGTGCCTGAGTATCCCACCGTTACGGCGCGCTCCAAGCGAAAGAAGACTAATTGAAGCAGCCGAGCGCCGATTTCCAAGTTGAAGCCGGCCGGGTTGCTGACGACCAAGAGCGATGCGGAGCGTCCATGATACCCGGCGTCCCAAACCGCGGAATGGATGGCCACGCCGCACCTGCCGAGGCTCGACCGGGGACGGCCGAGCGCCATCACATCTGCGGGCATCCGGACCTCTTCATTGAATGTAATCAGGTAGGGGCCTGGAGAAAGCCGAAGCCAACCCGTGCCGTCGTCGGGCACCGGAGCGAGCGATGGCAGTTCCCGGCTTACGTTCGAAATCGCGAGGCTGCCGGCACCGATGAAGCTCTGGGCATGTTGCAGGGTCAGATCGAACCCGTTGGGCTGAAGCTGGGCGTTAAGGTCCAGGTAGTCTGAAAGCAGGGCCTGCTCGCCTTGAACCAGCTCGCGTATTTGATCGCCACTCAGCGCTCCCACCATGATCCCTCTCCCTTCCGGCGGTCGCCCGGGCTGCTGATGCCCGGGCCGCGGTGCGATGCCAGCAAGAGACAGGCCCTGCACCTGCCGGCGAATGGACATCGTCAAGCGGTATGAACTCACCCCAGCCGGCTTCACATGAACGCGCCTTCGCGGTCCTCCGCAATCGCGATTTCCGCTTATTCTGGGGCGCCGAGCTCGTTTCCGTTCTCGGCACTCAAGTCCAGCGCGTCGCCATTATCTGGCAGGTCTACGACCTGACCGGCAGCGCGTTTCAACTCGGCCTCCTCGGGCTCTTCCGGTTCTTGCCCGTGCTCGTCTTTGGGCTGATCGGCGGCGTCATCGCCGATCAACGCGACCGGCGCCAGACACTCCTCGTCACCCAGGTCGTATTGCTCGCGACGTCTGCCGTGCTCGCCGGGTTCACCGTGGCGGGCGCGATCACGATGCCCATCATCTATGGCGTCACCTTTTTCTCGGCAACGGTGAGCGCGGTCGCCCAACCAACGCGACAGGCGCTGATTCCGAATCTCGTTCCACCGGCGTCGTTGGCGAGCGCCATGACGATGAACATCTTGGCCTACCAGGTGGCCGCGGTGAGCGGACCGGCCGTGGGTGGGCTCATCATCGCACGATTTGGCGTGGGAACGGCGTACCTGTTCGATGTGGTGTCGTTCGTCGGCGTGATCGGAGCCGTCCTAATGGTGCGAGCCGCCTATGGGCAGCAGCCGATCAAGATCGCCGGCCTTGCAGCGGCCATGGAAGGTCTACAGTTTCTCCGAGGTTCGCCGGTGCTCCTCGGGTTGATGTCGCTCGACTTCCTGGCCACGTTCTTCGGCGCCAGCACGGTGCTGATGCCCGTCTTCGCGACGGATATTCTCGGGATCGGCGCTCAGGGTCTCGGCATCCTCCTCACGGCGCCAGCAGCCGGCGCCGTGGCCGGTAGCTTGGTGATGGGCATTTCTCGCGCCCCCGGTCGTCCAGGACGCGGCGTCCTTATCGCCGTGGTGATCTACGGTGCCTGCATCCTCGGATTCGGCTTGAGCCAGTCGCTTTGGACCGGGCTCTTGTTTCTCGCCGGATCCGGGGCCGCCGATGCGGTGAGCATGGCGCTGCGCCACACCGTTCGCAACATCGTGACCCCCGATGCCCTCCGGGGACGCATCGCGGCCGCTCACTCAACGTTCGCGATGGGGGGCCCCCAGCTCGGCGAGTTCGAGGCGGGCCTCGTGGCGGCGCTGGCTGGGGCCCGCGCATCCGTGGCGTTGGGGGGAGTTGCGACGATGATCGTGGCACTCCTGATGTTCCGCCTGGTGCCCGGACTCGCCAAGACGGTTGTGATGTCGGGATCCAATGATCGGCCGTCGTCGAGCTGAACGACGCGTTGCCGTCAGCGCACCAATATCTCGCCTGTGTCGAGATTGACCCAGCCCCGCATGAATGGTAAGGTCCACCCAAGAGTATTCAATGGTTGACTATGGCGTTGTTCCGACTCTGCTGGGCATTGGCGACGCGTCTGCAAGGGCCTCACATGCCCGCCACGATCTCACGACCCCTTCGCGTCATTGAAAATCAGCGCTCGTCCGAGCCTGTAGTGACTCGTGACCAATATGGTCGGGGGATGACCTACCTTCGCATCTCGCTGACCGATCGGTGCAATTTTCGCTGCGTCTACTGCATGCCCGCCCTCGGTATGAAGTTTCAGCCGCGTGACGAGATGCTCACTGATCACGAGCTCCTGCGCGTGGTAGGTCTGTGCGCCGAGCTAGGGTTCACCAAGCTCCGGCTCACCGGTGGCGAGCCCACGATCCGGCCTCACATCACCGAGCTGGTCCGGGCGATGAAGGCGTTTCCCGGCATTGAAGAGTTGTCCATGACGACAAACGGACTGCTCCTAGGTCGTCTCGCTGACGACCTTCGCGACGCCGGGCTCGACCGGGTCAATATCAGCATCGACACCCTGGATCCGGATCGGTTCAAGCTCATGACGCGCGGCGGCCGTCTTGACCTCGTCTGGCAAGGGATCGAAGCGGCTGAGGCCGCCGGACTGAGTCCGATCAAGCTCAACACGGTGGTGATGGCGGGACAGAACGATCATGAGGTCGGCGAGATGGCCGCGCTGACGATCGACCGGCCATGGCAGGTCAGGTTTCTGGAGATCATGCCGCTTGAAGGCGTCAGCCAGGTCCATGATGAAGGCTTGACGACCTCGGAGCAGACGCACACGCGGCTTGAGGAACAATTCGGGCAGCTAACCCCAGTTGCGGCCGATCCTGCCGATCCAGCACGGCTCTGGCGCATCCCCGGGGCGCGTGGCACGATCGGCTTCATCTCCCCGGTGTCCGAGCCGTTCTGTGCATCGTGCAACCGGGTGCGGCTCACCGCCGATGGCAAACTGCGCCTCTGCCTACTTCGCAATGACGAGGCGGACCTCCGGGACTTGATGCGCAGCGGCGCCGACGATGACACGCTGCGCGCCCAAATCCGGAAGGGCATTTGGCGGAAGCCGTGGGGGCACCTCCTCTCTGAGGGGCAGCGCGATACCGTCCGGGGCATGTCTCAAATCGGCGGCTGACCGGACCTGCCAGGGACCGCATCATTCGCACCGTGGCGGCTCTGAGCTGTATACCGGGAGGATGACCGGTGACGTCAAGCGAGCAGCGTTCGGCAACGCGTCCATCGCTGAGGAACGTTCTCGTCAGCGCTCCCCTCACGGACGAGGTTATGCAAGGCCTCCGGCGCGACCACCCGGAGATCACATTCGAGCTCATCGAACATCCGGAGGATGCTGACGGATTCCCCGACGCGGACGCCATCATCGGGTGGCGTCTTTCCTCCGCCCAACTCGAACGGTCCCCCCGGTTGCGGTGGCTTCAAACGACCTCCGCCGGTGTCGAGCGCGTCCTGACACCGGAAATGATTGAACGTGGGATCGTCATTACGAATGCGAGTGGGGTACATGCCGTCAGCATCAGCGAGCACCTGATGGCGATGATGCTGGCATTTGCACGTTGCTTGCCACGCCTGCTGCGAAATCAAGACCGTCACGTTTGGCGGGACGAGAACGTCCGTGACCATGTCTTCGAGCTTCATGGCCAAACGCTGCTGGTCGTGGGGATGGGCGACATCGGCACCGCGCTGGCCGAACGCGCCGTGGGTTTCGGTATGCGGGTACTCGGCATCCGGCAGCGGATCGATCTTCCCGAGGTGGTAGCGTTCTCGAGGACCTCGAGCGTCGCCGACCTCGATACATTCCTTCCAGAAGCGGATCATGTTGCTATCTGTCTTCCCCTGACCGACAGGACTCGCGGGCTATTCGACACCGAGAAGATCGATAGGATGAAGCCAGGGGCCTACCTGTACAACATCGGCCGAGGTCAGATCATCGATCAGGTGGCTCTCATCGATGCGTTACGCGGGGGCCGGTTAGGCGGCGCGGGTCTCGATGTGACCGACCCGGAGCCATTACCGGGCGACTCGCCCCTTTGGGATCTACCGAACGTGATCATCACCGGGCATACCTCCGGCTCAAGCCCGGTTTACTGGGAGCGCGCGTCCATCATCATCGCGGAAAACATCCGGCGCTGGCAGGCAGGAGAAACCCTTATCAACGAGGTCGATCCGGTCCGGGGCTATTGACGAGGGGCTCAGAGGCTGTTAGTGTACGTACACTCACAAGCGGTTCGGGGCCGGGCAACCTCGTCAGACCATGGTTGTCCCGGTTACCTCTTGAGGGGGTGGGCAATGCGGGACCCTGCCGAACTGTCGATCTCGGCACATGCACGGCGCCGATCGGCACAGAGAAACCTGAGGCCGTCGGACATCAGTTACGTCTATAGCCACGGCCGGATCTATCGGACCGGCAACGCGCTCTTCGTCTATTTGGCCAGGCGAGACATTCCGGCACGAGACCTTCGAGACAGCCGGCTTTGCCGGCTGGAAGGCACGGTGCTCGTTCTGGACCCGACCTCAGGTGTCCGCCTGACCACGGTCTATCGGAACAGAGCCCACGGCAGTCGCGATATCAAACGCAAGTCCAAGCGGGCATTCGACCTCTAGCGACGGTCTGATGATCTGACGCCAAGTGGAATGGATCGCTAGATACCATTCCTCCGATCAGGACGCTTCGAGAGTTGCCGGGCCTCCGAAACGACATCGCTGAACGACCCCCGGTTGCTCTCTCATGCCGTGGGCCGAGTAGTAATCACGGCGGAGGCTGGCCTCGATGCGGTCGAGACCATCAATGGTGGCCAGCGCTAGGATGCTTCCACCGCCTCCACCACCCATCATCCGGGCACCAAGGACGTCCGACGACGCGGTAAGGAGTCCCACGATCTCTTCGACCCGGGGGTGGCTTACCTCGTAGTCGATCGCCGACGAGCGCCCCGAGGCTGTCATCAGCTGGCCAAACCGTTGCCAATCGCCCTCGCGTAACGCGTGCTCTCCGGCCTCAACCCGCTCAGTCTCCGTCACGACATGGCGGCACCGGCGCAGGAGCGAACCGGCCAGGATCCCGCGCTTCTCCAAGCCGGAGAGCTGGTCCGGGGTCATCGCCGCGAGATGAGGGAGCGCGACCGGTAAGGACGCGTTGGCCAACTCGAGCGCCCGCCGCGACTCGCGGACGCGTTCCGGATAGATGGATGTTCCTAACGTCCGGTCCACGCCCGAGTCGGCGATTATGAACACCAGATTCCCGAGGTCTGGGTCCAGGCGCTCGATCTCCAACGTCGCTCCATTGAAGCGGATGACGCCGCCGGCAACCGAAGCCGATTGGTCCATCGTTCCGCACGGGGTGCCGGCACGATGCTCCGCTTCCCGGGCCGTCAGTACCGTCTCGTCGGATGCTAACGCTTCGGCACTGAGCGCAAGCGTCAATGCGACGCAGAGCGCCGCCGAGGAGCTCACCCCAAGCCCGATCGGAACGTCGCCCGCGACGACTATCCGGCTGCCAACGCGGACCGGGTGTCCGCGATTCATGAGCGCGGCGATCACGCCGTGGACGTAATCCTCGGGGCGTATGTCCCTTGAAGCATTGCGCCAGTCGCTGAGCGCTTCAGGATTGAGTGAGTCTTGCCGCTGGTCCACATCCGTGAGAACGACATCGACGGAGGATGCCCCGTTTGGGGCGACCAGGGCAACCACCTGCCGGTCGATGGCCGCGGCGAGTACTGGCCCGCCATTGTAATCGAGGTGGTTGCCCAATAGCTCAATTCGGCCGGATGCGGTCGCGCGCCACTCGGGCATCCAACCGGCACCGTAGCGTCGCTTCGCCGCGCTCAGGGCGCGCTCAGCGGCATCGTATCGATTGGTGCTGTCGGACTGTTGCGTCTTGACGCCATCGTCAGGCTCATTCATAGAATGCTCATATCCGTCGCCTAACGGCGCATCTGGATAACCTTGAACGCTTCCGCGAGTTCGAAGTCGCGGTCCTTCGCCAGTTCCGCGGCCCGTTCTCGCATCCGCTCCGCGAGCCCATCGGCGTCACCCACTTGACTCTCGTGCGCCATCAGGGCGTTGATCTTGCCGTCGAAGGTCTCGGTGATGTCGATAAATCTGTCGGGACTGTCGGCGCCGAAGAACCAGATCTCCGCGGTCTTGTGAGGCTCCAAGCCCTCACGTAGATGAGCCGGGAAATTATGAGGATCTCGCGCCACGGGGTAGACGGAATCGACGGCCGTGAGACCAACCGCGCGATGATCCGGATGCAACGCGTAGGGGCGAAACGGATCGTGCGTGATGACGACGTCCGGCTTATAGGTTCGGATCATTCGCACGATTCGCTCTCTAAGATCAAGATCAGGCATCAGCTCGCCATCGGTCCGGCGGAGGAAGACGACTTCCGCGATCCCCAGTCTCTTCGCCGCTTCACGCTCCTCTGCCTCGCGGGTAAGTGCCATGGCCTGCGGGGAGTAATCGGGATCCGAGCTTCCCTTATCCCCGGATGTGACTTGGATCAGCACCACGCGCTTCCCGGCTCGCGTCAGCTTGGCAACGGTCCCTGCCGAAGAAAACTCGAGGTCATCGGGATGAGCGACGATCACCAAGAACGTCATGAAGGACGGATCGTACTCGTGGTGGTTGGTTTCTTCCGACGCCATTGACAGCCATCACTCCCCTCGTTAGAACGGCGAACCCGCTTGCTCATCTCCTACCAAGGCCTGAACTCGCCGAACTGCTTCTGCCGACCCCACGCGTTGCTGAGAACCACTGTTCAAGGCGCGAATCACGACGGTATCTGTCGAAATCTCTTCAGGGCCGACGATGATTCCGAGCGGAAGGCCCTTCCTTCCCGCGTACTTCATCTGCTCTCCTAATCCACGGTGGGCGAGGAGTGATAGATCGCACCTGACGCCACTATCCCGTAACGACCCCGCCAGGGCGACGGCTTCCCGCACGGTCTCCGGGAAATAGGCGACGAAGACCTGAGCGACGGTCGATGGACTCGCCACCAAGTCATGCTCCCGAACCACTTCTATGATGCGCTCGATACCGAGTGAGAGGCCCGTGGCAGGCACAGACCGCCCGGAAAATGACCCGATTAGGCCGTCGTAGCGCCCGGCCCCTGCAACCGAGCCGATTCTCGGCCGTTCCACCACCGCTTCGAAAACCGGGCCGGTGTAATAGTC
>DASYWB010000251.1:0-4939 GCA_035936495.1 Thermomicrobiales bacterium | reverse complement strand
GGATATAGCTCCGGAGGCTCCGGCAGTTCCGGTGGTTACAGCGGTGGTGGAGGGGGCGGTTATTCCAGCGGCCCGCGTCAGTTCTTTCCGGCGGTCTGTTCCTCATGCGGCAAGGAGACCGAGGTCCCCTTCGAGCCGAAGAGCGACAAGCCGGTCTATTGCCGCGATTGCTTCCAGGAGCGGCGGGCGTCGACCCCTCGCTACAGCAACTACTAGTCGCTTAGACGGGCGTCCTTGACTCCCGCCAAACGGGCCGACCGGGAAACCGGCCGGCCCGTTTGTGTGCGCCATGGTCGGGCGACCGTTCCTCGGTGAGTTCACCGGCGTGGGCCTCAGCCAAGGCCGGTGAATTCTTCTGAACGATGTGCCCGCCCCGTCGTTTCCAAGTCAGGAGGTGTCCGTGCTTGGTGGTGAGCCGGCTCTCCGGCGCGGGGCCCTCGTTCGAATCGGCGAACGCGTGGTCCTCCGGCGTCATGTGGCGGAGAACCGGAGTGCCTTTCAACGATGGTATGCCGACGCGGAGATCGCTCGCCTCCTTCGCCATGACCTCGAACCGCTGACCGCCGCCCAATCGCGATCGTATTTCGATTCGCTGATCCTTCCGCTCTCCGCGCGAGGGATGTGCTGGGCAATCCACGAGGCCAACGGGGACCGGCTCGTCGGGTCGTCGGCATTGACCGATGTGATTCGGACGACGGGCTCGGCCCTCTTTCGGATTTTGATCGGGGAGCGGGCATGCTGGGGTCAAGGATATGGGACCGAGGCGACCCGACTGGTCGTCGCCGAGGCGTTTTCCACGTTGGATCTGAAGCAGGTCCGGCTGGAAGTGTTCCGGCACAACGAGCGGGCTCTCGCGAGCTACCGGCGTGTCGGGTTCCGTGAGGTGGGCGAGCATACCGAGTTCGTGCCCCGGCGAAATATTCGCATCAGTGTGGTCGAGATGGCATTGGAGCGCGGGGACTTCAACTGGGACGAAGGAGGACGAGCCGCTGACATCGAGTGATGATCGTCAGCGGGCAAGAGGGCCATCGACCAGACTCCATTGCGCCGGTGAGGCAGGATCCTCCGTCGAACATGTCGCAGCCCGACCAACATAGCCAGCAAGCGGCGAATCGCGGACGGCACGTTTCGTCTCCCGCGCCGTGGTATCATCCGCCTGTTGCGAATGAGTCTCACTAGCGTTTGAGAGAGGAATGCCGTTGGACCCGGTGAAAGCCTTCTGGCGGTGGTATGAGCGACACTACCGGGTCAACATCAGCATTACCCTCGTGCTCTTTTTGCTTCAGCTTGTCCACTTGTACTGGCTTACCGCGAACGTGGTCTGGTTTCGGCTCACCGGGGAGCGGGTGCTATCAGTCGGAGAGACGCTTGAATATGTGATTCTGCTCGTCGACTACACGGAAATCCCGGCGCTGGTATCGACATCATTGGTGTACGTGAACGAGCTCCGGAAGAAGCTCACATGGAACAGCATCCTTTTTCTCCTCTTCCTCAACTCGCAGTGGCTCCATATCTTCTGGATCACTGACGAGTTTGTCGTTGGACAGTTCCAGGGTGAGGGCGGCGCCCTGCCACCGTGGCTGGCCTGGGTTGCCATCGGCATCGACTATCTCGAGCTTCCCGTCATCGTCGATCTGGTCCGCCGTTTTGTGGTATCGCTCCGGCGACAGCGCGTCACGGTGTTTCTGCGGGAAGAGCTTCACTGACGCGGAACCCGAGCCCGTCCGATGGAAGGCGCCAACGGGAAAGCGGCCGCGTAGACGCGCTAGGCACGGGTTCAATATCGGTACGGCGTCGGCCCCGCGCATCCCTAGGCCCCCAAGTCGATCATGGAGGCCAGGGCCCCCATGAGGCAGCGCCGCGATGAATAATGGGCGAAGGTCAATGGCGCCGCGGTTGACAGGCCGGCATCGGGACTCGTAGCATCAGGGTGGGAAGTTTGGCTGGGACTTCGGAAGGCTATGGACTTGAGAGAGATGACTGAACGGGATGCGGGTGTTGACGAGGCGCTTACCGCGCGGAACGTGCTTTTGCGGGTGCTGGCGGTCACGTTGCTCATCGGTACAAGCCTGTTTCTCTTGCTGCTGATTGAATCCATCTGACGCTATCCGGGGGGTAACGCGGGCTACCAGGGAAGAGAAGATCATCGCTCTCAGGCGAGTCATTGCAGTTTTGCTCGGAGGCTTGCCGGTACGGCGCCACTGGGCTTCGTCGATGTAGGTAGCTTCGTCGTACACCGGAGTTGGTATCGTGAAGCGGTGGGCGGAGTCGGGTAGGCACGGACCAGGAGCATCTCATCGCCGGAGGCAATCGGTCACCGGCGTTCTCGCGGGTCTGATCCTCATCCTAGGGGCGCTTTCAGGAAGCGTGGCCGGCGGTGCCGGCGCCCAGGAGACTGGGCAGGCACTGGTGAGATTCGTCCACGTTTCTCCCGATGCGCCTCCCTTCGATATCTATGTCGATGGCCAGATCGTTGTCAAGGGCGTCAAGTTCCCGACCGCGACCGACTTCCTGCCATTCCCCGGCGGGGAACACCACATTCAGTTCGCGCCGGCCGGCAGCACGGTCGAGGGGGCCCTGATCGACATTGATCAGAACCTCGATGAGGACACGTCATACGAGATCGTCGCCATGGGCCTGCTCAACGACGTGGAAGGCGACGTCTTCGAAGTTGATACGTCGATGATCCAAGCGCCAGGCCTGGCCAGGGTCCGGTTGATTCAAGCTGCTCCGTTGTTAGGTTCCGTGGACGTGGTGATAGAGGGCGGTGACAAGCTTTTTGAAGACGTTGAGTTCCCCGAAGCGACGGACTACCGGGATGTGACCGCGGCTACCATCAATCTCACCTTGAACACGACCAACGAGTCAGTGACACTCGCGCGGCTCGACGAGCTCGCCATCGAGGCAGGATGGGTGTATGACATTTTTGCCGCCGGTCAGCAGCAAAATGAAACCCTTCAGTTCCTGGCGCTGAAAGCCCCCGCGACCGCCACCTGCTCGAGTATCCTCGGGATCGGTGGACCGGAGGATGGGTGCGTCCGCTTCGTCCATGCCTCTCCTGACACCCCCGCGCTAGCCGTCTATGTCGACGATGCGAGCGACCCAATCAGTCCCCGCGTATCCTTCGGGGAGGCGACAGGTTTCATCGCCCTTCCCGAGGGCGAACACCGCATACGACTCGTGCCGGAGGGTGTGGCCCCCGACGGGACCGTGGTCGAGGCGGCATTTGAGGTCGAGCCCCGCTCGGCCGTAGAGCTCGTGGCCATGAACACGCGGGAGTCGATCGAGATTCGACCGTACCCGATGAATCTGGAGCCCCTCCCGGTGGGTCAGGCGCGCGTGCGCGTTATCCACACCGTTCCAGACGCGGACCCGATCGATGCCATCCTGGCTGACGGATCGACGCTGGTGGGGGGGGTCGGATTCAGCGACGAGGCTGCCTACGCCGCGTTCCCCAGCGGTTCCGTCTCATTCGAGCTGACCGTCAGCGGTGAGGATGACGTGTTGCTTCCCGCCTCGCGGCTGACCTTCGAGCCCGGCATGGTCTACGACGTGTTGGTCACCGGTCTCGTGGATCAGCAGGGCCTGCAGCTGGTGGTGCTCAGCGCGCCGTCGGTTTCGGCGCGGGAGCGGGAAGGTATTCAGCCCGCCGGTGGAGATGGTGCTCCGCCAGTGGCATCGCCGGAGATCGTCCCCACGACGACGCCGACACCCGTGCCGTGATGGGCTAGAGAGACCCGGCGCGCAGTGGGAACGGAATATCGAGCTCGGAGGCCAATTGCTCGAGCTCGGCAATGACTGGCACGGCGACCGGAACGCCCTCCTGCCGGCTTCTCTCCGCGGCGAGATGCTCAGGGTCGCCGGGGGCCAGCACACCAGTATCAGTGTGGTCCGGATGTGCTGGTGTTGAACGAAGGCTGTCGATCATGCCGGCGAGGTCCGCGTAGAACTCGGCGGGTTCTCGAAAAGCGTCCACTCGCCAGGCCATAAAGACGTGGCCGATGTTGGACGGTTGTGCCGGACCTCGTGTGCCGCTAATGCGCGCGCTCCAAGCCGCCCCCGCGAGGGGGCCACAGAGGACATCAACCAGCACGCCCAAACCGTAGCCCTTGTGTCCTGACGTTTCAGGTGACCCGCCCAGTGACGTGAGCCAGCGTGCGGCATGGGGATCGGTCGTCGGTTGGCCGTGCTCGTCCACCGCCCACCCCATGGGGATGAGCTTGTTCGCGCGACGGGCAATCTCGATCTTGCCCCACGCGACCGTGCTCGTAGACATGTCCAGGACCAACGGCGGGTCATCAGGGCCTGGACCGGTCGGTACGGCGACGGCGAAGGGGTTTGTCCCCAAGCGCGCTTCCGTGCCGAACGTCGGAACCACGAGTGGAGACGCGTTCGTCATGGCAACGCCGATCATCCCGTGTGGAACCGCCATCAGGGCGTACGCGCCCGCGATGCCGAAATGGTTGCTGTGGCGAACGGTGGCGATGCAGACTCCGCTGCTCTCCGCCTGCTTGATGCAGCGGTCCATCGCTTGAGGGCCGAGGACGAAGCCAAAGCCATTATTGGCGTCCAGGACAAGTGACGATGGCGTCTCCCGGATAACCGTGAGGCCAGCTCGGGCGTCGATCAAGCCGGTCCGAAAGCGCTTGGCGTAGTAGGGCAATCGAGCCAGTCCATGGGATGCGACGCCACGCTCGTCGGCAAGCACGAGGTGTTCCGCCGCGGGCGTGGTCAGATCCTCGGCAAGGTCCAACTTCGCCAGGACCGTGGCGGTGAACGCGACGAGCATTTCACGCGGGAAGCGCGGGTCACTCTCCACGACAGGCGGCGAGGCGATCGTGCCCAGTTCTGCCACGATAGGTACTCCTTCTTGATTCAACGGCCGCGCGACGATCCGCCGCGCGTCAGCATACCGGGTGACGACACATCAGAGAAGCCC
>DASYWB010000250.1:0-1513 GCA_035936495.1 Thermomicrobiales bacterium | reverse complement strand
GGGCCAGATGATTCGCGACGGCACGACCTACCTGACCAACGCCCCCTGGATCGCCCTCGCCCCCGGCGCCGCGCTCCTCCTCACCGTGCTCGCCTTCAACCTCGTCGGCGACGGCCTCCGCGACGTCCTCGACCCCCGCTCCCGCGCGTGACGAGCCATCAGCCGTCAGCACTCGGTCAACACATGCATTGCCCGAGAAAACTCTGTGTTGCAACAGTTCCTCTCCCCCGCGCATAGAGAGAAGGGTAGGGGGCGAGGGCCAGTCGTCGAAACATCATCAGTTCATAGTTCATGGAGAGAGTAAAAGGATGGCAAACGAAACGCGTGACGTCGTCATCGTCGGTGGGGGCATCAGCGGCACTGCCGCCGCCTATGAGTTGGCGAAGGCCGGATCGCGGGTCGTCTTGCTCGAACGCGGCGACCTTGCCAGCATGGCATCCGGCTGGACCCTGGCCGGCGTCCGTCAATCCGGACGCCATCCTGCCGAATTGCCGCTGGCGCAACACGCGGTCCGTCGCTGGGAGCGCCTTTCGGAAGAGCTAGGCGTTGATGTCGAATACCGCCAAGATGGAAACCTGAGGTTGGCGCGCACCGAAGAGGACGTGCCGGTTATCCAAGACTTGGTGGACAGTCAGCGAGGCGCCGGGCTTGACGTCACCTTCCTGCCTGACAACGCGTCCATCCGGGAGATCGCGCCGGCGCTGGCGGAGAGTATCGTCGCTGCCTCCTGGTGTCCCTCCGATGGACATGCCAATCCCACGGAGACCGTTCGCGCCTTCGCCGCCGCCGCCGAGCGGCATGGCGCGGTCGTCCGTACCGGCACGAACGTCGAGCAGGTCATTGTCGAGTCAGGGCGGGTGCGTGGCGTCCGTGCCACCAGCGAAACTATTGCTGCCGAAACGGTCATCCTCGCGGCCGGTATCTATACCGACCGCCTGCTCGCATCTCTCGGCATCGATCTCCCGCTCACGGTTCGTCACGTTTCGGTCATTCAGTCCGTGCCACTGCCACCGCTGCTCCGTCCGGTCTTGGGTACGGCCAAGGCGGAGTTTGCTGGTCGCCAGCAAGTCGATGGCCGGCTCCGCTTCACTGGCGGCGGTCAGTCCTGGTCGGGCGACGAGGCCGCCAGCTTCGCGGATTCCATCCAGCCCCTGGCCGGCTCGGTCGCCGGCATGCTCCAGCGCGGCATGGCGATCATTCCCGCCCTCGCCAATGCGCCCATCGCCCGCGTCTGGGGCGGCCTGATCGACATGACGCCAGACGCCCTTCCCGTCATCGACCGCTCCGCGGACATCGACGGCCTAATCGTCGCCGCGGGGTTCTCGGGGCATGGATTCTGCCTGGGTCCGACGACCGGCCACGTCCTCTGTGAGTTGGCGACGCGGGGCACATCGTCCTTGCCGCTTGAGCCGTTTCGGCTCGGCCGGTTTGGCTCGGCCACCGTGGGCGCCACCGAACTGCATGGCTAGGCCGGCAGCCAAGGGACGGAAACGGATCGTCACTTGGTATGGGG
>DASYWB010000249.1:0-5680 GCA_035936495.1 Thermomicrobiales bacterium | reverse complement strand
CGCGAAGTAGTCGCCCAGTACGGGATCGATCTGATGAAAGATCGCCTCGGCCCGCCCGGTGAAATCGTCGACGGTCTCGAAGGGCCGCAGCGCCGGCCGGCCCAGCGGGTCGGGGCGGGTGTCCCACGGTCGCAGTGTCTCTACGCCAAGCAGCTGGCGCCGCCGTTCGTAGCGTCGGACCATGGCCGGGACGACCATCTCCTCGATGGCCCGGTGAAAAGTCTCACAGTCGGCCGGCGTGTAGTCGAAGCGGTTGTTCTCGCGGAAGGCATAGTCGCGGTAATTGGCGAGCCCGGCGTTGTGAGCGATCTCCTGCCGGAGCGCGTACTGCTCGTTGAAGAGATCCGCCAGGGCATCACGCCGCTCGATGTAGGGTTGGAGTTGCAGCCGGAACGCCCGCTCGCGGGTCTCCCGGTCCGGGTCCTGGAGGAACGGGGAGAGGCGGGGCAGCGGCAGCTCCTCGCCGTCCCACTCGGCGGTCATGCCGCCGGTGATCTTCTGGTAGCGGGCGTTGAGCTCTTCCAGGCGCTGCTGGAGCGGCACGTTCTCGGCACGGAAAAGGTCACGCTGATTGCGAAACTGCCGGAGCGTCGTGGTGAGGTCATCCCGCTCGTAGCCGAGGTCGATCAGCCGTCCGCTCAGCCGAACCCGTTGCTCGTCCATGCGCGGGGCGATCTCGCTGCTGAAGCGCAGGTTGGCGGCTTCCCTCGCCGGATCAGTTGTGTCTACCGAGTAGGCGATGGACGCCAGGTCGATCGCCTCCCAGAGCGCGTCTTCCAACGCCGACCAATCGGCCAGCCATCGCTCAACGTTGCTCGCATCGAGCGGGCGGTTGGCCAGCTCCTCAAAGAATGGCTGAATATCGTCCCAGGTCGCATCGGCGAACTGATCGGGTCTGGGCCTGGTCGCGATAGACATGGTCAATACTCCATTCAAGCGTAAGCAGGTGTCTCACCAATGGGTTTGGACAACCGACAGTACAGGCAAGGATTGAGTGCTCAAGCGGCAGCCCGTTCCAAGCATGGTGGGCGAATCGCTTCGAGGCGGCGGACGGCCCCCGGAATCATGCGGTTCGAGACTGAGACGCACCGCGATCTCCGCCTCGGAGGGGTGCGTCGGTAGCATCATCGGTATCGGGATCGACGTATTCTGGAATCTCGAGGACTCCACCGCGGGCACGGAGGAACGGCAAGAACGCGTCGGCGGCAACGAAATCCAAAGCCAGAGGACGCCCATCAGCGTCGACAACCAGATACACCAGGTCAGCGAGGGCCACGGTATCGGCGGCCTCGCCTGGCCGGAGATCAATTCGCAGTAAATCGCCCTGATGCAATTCGATACGCATAAGCTCTACCCCTTGCCCATCCTTTTCGTGGCGATTGGATAGACCGTAATGACGTAGGCGCCCAAACCGCGTGCCTCGAGCCGTTCCACCTACACGATGCGAAGAGCGGGACCCGAGGGAAGCTCGCGCTCCGCGATGAGACGGTCGGGAAACTGACGGCTACGGTAGCGGACACTGGGTTCCTGGACGACATCGCGAATCGTTGCCTCATCCACGTCGCGCGGCGCAAACCGTCCAGCCGCGTGAGCAGCATAATCGATGAACGCGTACCGCACGGCCCTCTTCTCCACTCGTAAGCTAGCGAACACGATGTTTCAACGCGTCTGGTAGCTAGGGTTGGCGAAACGATGGTAGCCGCCGCCTAGCAACAGGCCTACGGGTGTTCCGAATCTATCAGCGTGTCGCCCCCATGCGATCCCGCCGCTGGCTCGGGGGACGCCGCTAGATCCACATGATCGGGAATCTCGAATGCGCCGCCGTGGCACCTGACCCTCTCCAAGAAACCAGCTACGTCGAGGATCTCGACACCCAATGTTCGACCATGAGCGTCCACATCGACCACCAGCATATCGTCTTCCATTGGAACCGAGTCGGCGTACTCACCGGCTTGGAGTTCCATGTAAAGGACTCCATACGCGTCCGGCGTGCTGCAACGGAGCTTCATCGCTCGCCTCCCTTCATTCGACGTGGGTCGAACCGATAGACCGAAATCACGTAAGCGCCGATCCCCGGGAATCGATACGCTCAAGGTATACGACGCGAAGCGCTAGCGTTCGGCCCATCCTTTCGGCTACCACACGACCTGGCGGGTTCGTGCTCGGATATCCCGCGTCCGGAGCGACCAGCGTTTCTCATCCTTGGGCTGGATCGATTCGTCGCTTTGCGAGATCGTCGAGGGCATCCGGGGCATAATGGACGAGCTCGAAACGCATGAGCTCGTTTTGGCTCTAACCGCGGTCTAGCAGGATTGAGGTCCTACGGTTCGTTCGGCTTGCCCAGCCGCGCTCCGATCGCGGTCGAACTCACCGGGTCAGCGTCCAGATCACGGCGAGCACCACGCACGCCACCAGCGCGATGCCGAGCATGATCATCGACCAGCGTCCCAACGGCCCCTCGCCGACTGGGGGCGTGGCCTCCGCTGGCCCCTCATCGTCCCGCTGAATCGTTGGATCGGTCCCACCGCCTCGCATATATACCCTCGCTTCGCCGGCTCATCGCCTGCTTACGCTAAGTACAGCTATCATCGCACCAAATTGGTATACCACATGGCCTCGATGAAGCGTGGCATGGCGCGGATCGAGGGGGTGCGAGCCATCCGATTGCCTCATACGGAATCCGGATAGAGGGTGTCGGAACCTTCCAGCGACCGCCGAATGCAGATCTCGGGGCGCTGCTAGACTGGCAGGCGCGGCTTCCTCGCGAGGCCAGGCCAACGGGGAGATCGGTGGGACAGAGCGATGATCAGCGTCCACGTCCATACCGACGGCCAGGGCCTCCAGACCAGCTTGCCGCTGGAGCGGATCAGCGATGTCCTGGACGACGCGAAAAGCCTCTTGTGGGTCGACGTCGTCGATCCCACCCCGGACGACCTGCGGCTGCTCGGTGAGGAGTTCCGGTTTCATCCGCTGGCGATGGAGGACGCCACCAAGCGCCACCAGCGACCGAAGATCGATTTCTACGACGGGTTTCTCTTCATCGTCTTCTATGAATTAGAGATCCACCACGCTCGGCCTGAGACGCGGGAGCTCACCCTCTTCGTCGGCAAGAATTACCTGGTGACGGTACACGACGGCGCCTTCGAGGTGGTGAAGGAGACGGCCCGGCGGTGGCGTGAGAACGTTCACCTCCCAGGGGACCGGGGCGTGGGGCTGCTCGTCTACTCCCTGCTCGACGCCGTCGTGGACGGCTACTTCCCGATCATCGACGAGCTCTCCGAGCGCATCGAGGACATGGAACAGGCCATCTTCGAGCGATCGGACCAGCGGATCCAGCAGGAGATCTTCATGCTCAAGCGCGACCTCTTGGCGATCCGCCGGGTGCTGGGGCCGGAACGCGACGTGATGAACGTGCTGGTGCGGCGGGACAGCCCCGTCTTTGAACCCGGCACCATCGTCTACTTTCAGGACATCTACGATCATCTGCTGCGCGTCATGGACGCGGTGGACACCTATCGGGATCTGCTCACCGGGGCATTGGACGCCTACTTCACGGTGACCTCCAATCGCCTCAACCAGGTCGTCAAGACGCTGACCGCCTCCTCGATCATCCTGATGAGCATGACGCTGGTAGCCGGCATCTACGGCATGAACTTCGTCTACATGCCGGAGCTTCACTGGCTGCTGGGCTATCCCTGGGCGCTCGGCTTGATGGTCGCGGTCGGCGCCGGCCTCTTCATCATGTTCCGCCGGATCGACTGGTTCTGAGTGTGTGATGGGTCGCACGCCAATGCGATGATGGTCGCGTAGAAGTAATTATCCGCGAAGTGAGCTGACTAAGGGTGTACCGCACGGGCTTAGGGCGTGGCGAATGACGCCGAGCAGATGATCGAGGTCGAACGGCTTCAGCACCACCCGGACGCCGAACTCGGTCGGGTGCTCCCCCAGGCCGTCCACCTTAACCCCGACGCCGGTGCAAAGGATGACGGGGATGGCCAGGGTGCGGGGATCGGCCCGCAGCCGCCGTAGGAGCCGTCAACATAGGAACGGCCAGCCTCGGTCCTCAACTTGGTACAGGCAATCAAGGACGATGAGGTCCGGCGCCAGGCGCGCGATGGCGTCGACATCGCAGTCCAGGGAGGGCTGGATCGAAACCGGGAAGCCCTCTCCCTCAAGGATGTCGCGGAACACGTCGAGCAGAACGTGGCCGCCGTCGAGGACGAGGACGTGCTTCAGGACGGGACGGACTGCCGGCCGGGGCAGGCGTGTGCCGAGCATGGCGGGCTGGAACTCCTCAATCGCCTCCGGTAGTGTGCCGAGGGCGGCGCTGAGTTGAGCGATCGCGCGGGGACACGGCCGCGTGCCTCCATGCTCGATCCGGGTGATCGTCGAGACCGAGACCCTGGATCGGGCGGCCAGCTCGGTCTGGGACAGGCGGGCCGCGGCGCGCCTCGCGGCGAGGGTGGGCACGGCAGGTCTCCTCGGGATGAATCATGCGCCACCAAACGTCAACCCGGTTCGACGCTTGAGGGGCGGCCGATCTAAGGGTGCGCTGGTGGCAAGATCTGGTCGGGGCGCGAGTCGGAGCGACGAGCGACGGGGTTCGGATCGACCGGTGCCACGGAGAACGTCCCGGGTGATCGCAGGTCCCGGATCTCGGCCTCAGCACCACCTGGACGCGGCGAAACGACGACCGCGGAGACTGGGCTGCTCGATGCAGGATGCATGGCGAAAACCGCCAGCGGGCCCTCCTCTATCCCGTTGCCCTGCTCGGCGCCCTCGGGTGCCGAGAGCGAAAAGACGAAGAAGTGCAGGCCATCCTCCTGCCACGAATCCAGGATCTCGTCGCCGACGAGGCGACCGTGAATGGCCGCAAACTCGTCAGACGCCTTCAGGAGAACGAGCATCGAGGCGTCAGCACAGGGCAACTCAGGGGTGGTGCGCTGGGCCACGGTTATCTGGTGTAGGTCGGCCGGACCGGCCGGGGCGCGCTCCCCTCAGCGGCGCCGGGGTAGCGCGGGGCTAGTGATCGGCTGCAACGTGACCATGGACGGGACTCCTTGTTCATCGGGGCGAGGGCGGAGGGCGCCCGTTCAGCGCCCTCCAGACCCCCAGATGCCGGCGCCGACGCGCGCCAGCCGCGGAAACCTAGAACACTTGGCTCGTCGCGCACGAGGAAATTGACGCCGAGGCGCTGGCTTCGCAGCCGCCACACGAGGCGTTGCAGGTCACCACGTGGGTTCCACCATCTAGCGTCCCTAGCTGCACCGGATCGTAGACGAACGTGTCGCTCGCGCCGTCTTGGACTACCGTCCCCCCGACTAGCCACTGGAAGTTGCAGGCAGTGCCGCCATCGGTAGAAGCGGTGAACGTCACGCTGCCTTCACATCCGCCCGCGACCGCGTTTAGGAACGCATTGATCGAGGTCGTCGTCACGTCAGCGAATGCGGTCCGCCAGCAGCCGTTGCTGTCGAAGGCGGTAAGGGTGTACCTGCCCTCTATGGCGCCCGGCACCTCGATGATCTGCGGGGAGGACGCGGGGCCGATCCGTGCGACCTCGTCCCCATTAGGATCCGTGAGGACGAAGGTGTAGGTGCCGTTCGAGCCCTGCGTTCCGCCCTCCGCCGATGCCTGCAGCGAGAGGGTACCGCCACAAGGAACGGCGCAGCTGCCGCCGACG
>DASYWB010000248.1:0-6957 GCA_035936495.1 Thermomicrobiales bacterium | reverse complement strand
GGAGCAGCGTGCACGGGCGGCATCGGCGAACCCACGTAATCCCTTACCGGTCGAGCGGCAACCCTGTCCTGCGATCATGCCGACGATCCCCCAGCTGTGTTACTCACAAGCTCGCCTGCCTGGATCTATCGCCAATCTGCTGAGAAAAGCTCCGTCTGTGGCGCCACATACGGAGGTCGGCGACAATGTGGTCTTACTGCGGTGCCCGACGGTGCTTGGCAGCCCATGCTCGCCAAACGCTGAAACGCTGGAAGGAGACACGCGACGGCAATGAGCCAAACTGAGCAGACGCGGGGTAAGAACAAGCACATCTTCATGGTAAACCGCTCGGCAGAACTCCTTGAAGTGGTGCGGGGCCTGCTGCAGGATGAGGAGTACAACGTCACGACGACGAACTTCGTCCCCGAGACGTTCGATCAGGTCGCCGCGCTCGACCCTGACCTCCTGATTATTGATTTGGTCATCGGCCAACGGTCCAGCTGGGCTCTCCTTGAGCGCCTCACTGCTGACGCGACGATGCATAGGATTCCGATCATCGTCCTCTCGACAAATGCGGATCTTTTGGAAGAGGCACAAGCGGATCCCGCGCGGTACGGCGCTCAACGATTCATCCGCAAGCCGTTTGATCTCGAGGACCTACTATCTGCCGTCGAGGAGCTGATCGGCCGGGCGTAGGACACGGCGCGAGGAATCACGGCCGATCCGCGGGTTCGCCCGCCGGGGGATTGGATCTACCGGGCCGGCGCAACCGATCGAGGTCTGCTGAGAGACGTGTCGCCGTGTCGTCGATCATGGCCAGCCGGGTGAACACTGCCTCCGCATCTGCCAAATCATGCCGGCGCGCCCATCGGCGCAGCATCTGGGCCTGTGCCTTGATGATCGTCAGCGAGCCTTGCAGATCGTGGACAGTGCGAGATGAGAGGCCATCGTCATGCCGCTGGTCCTGGCCGTGAGGCGGGCGCTCGGGTGATGGTTCCATAAGGGTCCCTTGGTGCTGTCAAACGGGAGCGATTTCCCCAATGCAGGGCAAGGACCATGCCGTCATGGTCAGCCACACGACGAGGTTATGCCCCAATCGGATTCACCAGCCGTCGCCATCCCGCTTCCTTCCCATCCCATGCCGGAGCCTCCAAACGGTCAATGTTCGGCACGAGCGAGCATGACTGATCTGGCAGAGGCAGACCATCTCCGTCCCTTTGTGACTAGGATCAGCCTTCATCGGTAGGCGCCGCCCAGTCGGCACCGCTCTTGCGGGTCGTGTTGCCTCCGGTCCCGGGGAGCCCGCCCGGGCACGCGATCCAGTTGGATTGGACAGCAGCATGAGTGACTCCGGCCGGTGGTTGTTGGGTGGGGTGGCCGCGGTGACCACCGTGAGCGGCTATCTCGCTGATTGGAACCAAACCCACTTGTTCAATCCCACGTGGCCGCCGCATGCGAAGTTTCACGATGCCTGGTCGGTCCTTCTGGGAACCGCCCTAGGGACAAGCGCGCTGTACTACCTACGCAGAGGTGACACGGAGACGGCCGCGCTTCTGCCCGCGCTCTACTGGGCCACCCAGGCGGGGAGCTTTGCATTTCCAGACACGGGCGGGTTGGACAGCGAGTCCCCGCACCTCGTTCCGAAGGTCTTAGGCGTACGTCTCAACGAGGCCGCAGTGAGTGCGGGCACGGTCGCCCTGACGGGAGCTGGGTATGGACTGGCGCGTCGAAACGCCACCTGATGCGTGCGATACACGGCGTTTGGGGCGGGGCATGGCTTTAGGCGGCGTCTAGTCCCGGAGGCCCCCGGCGGGTGAACGCGGGCGGGATCGGTGGCTCGGTTAGCCGGGGTGACGAACAGATGACTGCCTCCGGCTACTCAGGTTGACCAACGCCGCGGGCATTCTCGTAACCGAGCTGCAGGATCTGACCGTCTAAGCGCACTGGAGATTTCATGGCACAGCAATCCGGGGTGGGAGCGCCTGCCACTTGCGTCTCAAGGGCCACTAGCCCACGGTCCCGCGTCCTGCGCCGACGGGACGCCTACGATGCCTCAGCCGAAACACATCCGTCCGCATGAGTCGCTGACCATGGCATTCCCGCCGCAATGCACCGAGTGAGAGTGGGAGATCATGGCCGAGGTGCTTGCCGACCCGAGCATCACGGCGATCAGTGAAGACGCGGGCCTATCGCGCCAGCGGGTATGTGGGGGTCAATCTGCGCCGGTGGGCGGTCGTGGATGCCGTAGGCACTACCGGTGCTAGTATTGGCCGCCGACCATGGTGATGGATTCACGGCTCGACAACCATACCCGGCACCCTATTCTACGGCGAAGGCGAGGACGCCAACGGTGGCCCCTGTTTCTAGGCTTCGGCTCAACAGTAGGGCCGGCGACTGGCTTGCCGCCGGGATGCTTGCCGTGCTCACCGCGCTCGTCGCTTGGAACCGCCTCACCTTCGACCCCTGGCTGGGCCGCTTCGACCTCGCCACCTTCTTCCTTCCATGGTACGCGTTCCTGGGGGAGCGCCTCCGCGCGTTCGATGTCCCGGGCTGGAATCCCCACCTGTTCAGCGGCGCTCCCTTCGCCGGGGACCCCGAGTCAGGCTGGATGTACCTGCCGGCAATGCTCTTCTTTCCTCTCCTCCCTGTCACGGCCGCCTTCAAGGCGATGGTCGCTTTTCAGCTCGCCGTTGCCAGCCTATCAACGTACGCCTACGCCCGGGTATTAGGCATGGGGCCGATCGCCGGCCTCGTTGCGGCCGTCGCCTATCTATGCGGTCCCTTCGTCCAATGGAACACCTACTGCTGCCTCATCTTTGCCCAGTTTGGCGCCTGGGTTCCCCTCGCCCTGCTCGGAGTCGAGCTCGCGCTACGCGGGCGACGCTGGCGTGATCGCATCGCGCCGTGGTTCCTCACCGGCTTCGCGATCAGCCAGATGTTCGCGGGCTGGGTCGGAGAGGGATGGTTTTACGCGGTCCTCCTCCCTGCCGCCTACACTGGCTACCGCACGCTCGTGTCACCGCCGCATCCCGGGTCCGGGCTCTGGGCTCGCCTGACCACCGGGGCCGTGACGACCCTCGCCGGGCTCGGGCTTGGGCTCGCACTCGGCGCGGCGGGCATCCTGCCGCGGATCGCCGCCAACGCGCAATCACATTTGGCTGGCGGTGACTATGCTGAACTCGGAGCCCAGGGCATCCTCAACCCGCCGTGGCGGTTTGAGGAGCTGCTCATCCAGGTCCTGGGGACCGGCTACGCGCAACGGCGTGTGGCGCTCGGCGGTGCGGTCATCGTCCTCGCGCTCCTGGCGCCGGTCCTCGCCCGGCGGCTCTTCGCCGTCCCCTTCTTCGCGGGATTGACGTTCGTCGCCATGACGTTAGTCTTGGATACGACGCCGCTCCACCGCCTCGTCTACCTCATCCCCCGGTATCAGTCGCTGCACGAGCACGATCCGTGGCGGACCTACGCGCTTGCGGCGATCGGCCCGGCCATCCTCGCCGGCGCCGCGGTCGAGTCGCTTGCTAACTGGCGCGGACGGCGGCGCTTCCTGGCGATCGTGGCCATGCCGTTCATTCTCATGGCCATCGCCGTGATCACCCTGCAACAGCGTGAGGAGCTGACCATCTGGCCGGCGCTCCTCGCCGCGGCGATGACGACGGTCCTCATCGCGATGGCCGTGACCGTGCGCTCTGGCGGTTACCAGCGCGGGCTGCACCGCCGTATCGCCAGGTTGGTCCCCGTCCTCATCCTTGCCGTTGTCTTCATCCAACCAATGGGCATGGAGCTCAGCGGGTCGTGGTTTGGCTGGCCGCGCGACCCGAGCTGGGAGCGATACTGGGACCCGGATCCTTCGGTGGCGTCCGCCCTCGCGACTGAGATCGCCGGTTCCGATCCAGGCGGCGCCGGCGGCTTCCTCCAAGCCGAGCTCGCCCGCTCGGGACCTTTCCGATATGTCGGATACGGCGGGGTTGGGTATCCAGACGACCGTTCCCCACAATCAAGTTATATGGCTACCCGGTTCCAGCCGAACACCCAGGCGATCCTCGTCAATGGCCGGCCGATCTTCCTCGGCCTCTATGAGATCCAAGGCTATGATCCGCTCCAACTCGCCCGCTACGCCGAGTTTATGGAGGCCCTCAACGGCAGGATGCTCGACTACCACGTGGCGTACTTGCTGCCGTCCGGAGTGCGGTCCCCGTTGCTCGACCTGCTCAATGTCCGCTACGTACTGATAGACGCCAGCTTGCCGCCCAACCGGGACGACATTGTGGCCCTGACCGCCGACCGGCGAGAAGTATTCCGCACGGAGCATGTCGTCGTGTACGAGAGCATCGCGGCGCTTCCTCACGCCTGGATCGTTCACGACGCGCGGGCCATCGCGCGGGGCGAGGCGCTGCCGCTCTTGATTGCCGGAGCGGTCGATCCGCGTCGCACGGCGCTGATCGAGGGAACTCCGCCCGAACTGTCGGCTCCGGTCGATCCCTCGAACGAGCACGCCGAGGTGACCAGCTATGAACCGGACAGGGTCAGGATCACGGCGCGCGCCATGGCCCCCGGTTTCCTCGTCGTGAGTGAGGTCTACGAGCCGGGCTGGCGGGCCTACGTTGATGGCGAACGGGTTGAGGTGCTGCCGACTGACCATGTCCTTCGGGGCGTACCAATCCCTGCGGGGGAGCACATCGTTGAGCTGCGGTATGAGCCGCTGTCCCTCCGCTTCGGGCTGCCGATCAGCGCGGTAACCATGCTGGCGATGTTAGTCGTCTTCACCACAACCGCCTGGAGGCGCATCCGGGGGTTCGGCAGGAGCGGTAACGCCGAAGGTCGGGAGGAAGGGGCTGGACACACCGAGTCCAATCAATAGCGCAAACTGTCCCATTCCAATGGCGGCAACGTGGTTACGCCGCCTGCTCCCGGCGGTGGCTCGCGATCTGGCTGGCAAGCACGAGGCCAACCGAGACGAGGATCACCAGCATCTCTCACGGGAACAGTGATCATTCGTCCACCGGAGATCCTCCAACGCCTCCAACCGCTGCCCGAATCGGGTCTTCTCTCGATGCAGTTATGCAAACTTCGGCTGAATAGGTGTATGCCCTGCGTGGCGGCGACCATGTCCACGGTTGGGAGCATTCATCCGCACCCGGCATCACCTCAGCATCGACCGACCATTCGGCGCACGTTGCCGACGGGCGTTCCTCTCCTGTCCTGGTCCATACACGCATGGAAGCAGGGGTAAAGAGGGACGGCCGTCACGCCGAAGCCCCTATCATTCGCCCCAGTGCGCTTCGAGGTGCTGGCCGGGCGACGCCGGGCCGAGCCAGCTGATGCCGGCCAAGCTGGAGATGATGTAATGCGGCGGGCAGCGAACTGGGCCTCGGCGCGGGACTTGCGACCTTGATTAGGATGACATGATGAAGCTGGCGGCCCAGATCGGGCCACTTGGTTGGATCGAAGGCCGCGAGACGAGGCGGCGGGACTGGTACTATTACGCCGTGTTGGAATGCGTGACGACGTGACGTTTCGGCAATCATTGCCAGCGCTGGTGACGATGGTCACGCTGACATGCGGCCTGGCAGCCCTCGAGGCCACACGGGTTGGCGCCTGGGAGCTCGCCCTGCGGCTGATTCTGCTGGGGATGGTCGCTGATGGCGTCGACGGCCCGCTCGCCCGGCGACTCCGGGCGACGACCCCGATGGGCCAGCAGCTCGACTCGCTCGCCGACGTCGTGGCGTTTGGAGCCGCGCCGGCGTTCCTCTTCTCGACGTACTACGGCGGGGCGCCGGATCCCGTCCGCTTTGGGGTTGCGCTTGCCTTCGTCCTGGCCGGCGCCTACCGCTTGGCGCGATTCCACGCCGGGCCAACCGAGGAGGTCTTCCGCGGTCTGCCGATCACCGCCGCAGGTCCACTGCTCGCGGTGACCGTGGCGGGGCCGTTTGGCGCGGGAGCGCGGGAGGCAGGCGGCGTCGGCATCGGGCTCGCCGCGCTGATGGTCTGCCACCATCCATTCCCGACGCTCGCGCTGTCGCGCCGGTGGCTGCTACCCGCAATCGCCGCGGCCTCGCTGCCAGTTGCGCTCTGGCCACGCGTCGAGACGCTAGCCGTCGTTACCGCCCTCATCCTTGGGGCCTATGTGGTTTGGGGCGTGGGGCGGGGCTTGGCTAACCGGGACGGAGACAACGACGTGCGTGGGTTTGACGAGGAGGGACGGAAAGTTGTCGGACCGCGGCCCTAGGACGCCTACATACCGGCCATCGCACTGGCGGTTCCTCAGGGAGTTTCTCCGTGCCCAGCGGACCGTGGGCGCGGTGGCACCAACGAGCCGTGGCCTCGCGCGGCGTATCGCCCAACTGGCGCGGGCGGAGGCAGCGCACGCCGTCGCCGAGTTCGGCCCGGGGACTGGCGCAATCACCGGGGAGCTGCTCGCGGCGCTGCCCGCGGACGGCCGGCTGTGGGCGTTCGAGGTGTACCCGCCTTTCGTCGCGCACCTGCGCGCGACGATTGAGGACCCGCGCCTCATCGTGGTGGCCGAGTCGGCCGAGGCCATCGCTGGGCTCCGGGAGCGCCAGGAACTGCCCGGCTTCGACGCCATCGTGTCCGCGGTGCCCTTCAGCCTAATGGATCGGGCGCAGACGACCCAAATCCTGCGGGCAGCAGCCCAAGCACTACGCCCGGATGGCATCTTCGTTGCATTGCAATACCACCCACGGTACCTCGCGCCGCTCCTGCGCGCCGAGTTCACGGTCGTCGAACGAGAGGTCTACCCATGGAACATCCCACCGGCGACGCTGCTGCGCGCCCGGAATCCACTCGGAGTAGATGGAGCAACCCGCGGTGGCGCCCGGTGACGGAGGGCCGGTCCGTCTTGCTCCCGCTGATCGCGCTCGGGCTAGCGGCCGTCCTCGTGTTTCCGCCAGCCGTCCCCCTGGTGCTCCTCGTCGCGGGTGCCGCCGCACTCACCTTCCGTGACCCGGAGCGCGCCGTCGT